>CAZOCV010000062.1:0-16942 GCA_964578395.1 uncultured Pirellulales bacterium | reverse complement strand
TGGCGGGAGCTGGCGGAGCTTTGGATTTTCGGTCTTGCATAAGAGGCGATGCCATTATATACTGAGCCGCAACTTTTTAGAAATTAGCCGCAAAAGACTGTCGCGGCGCAGTTATTAACGAAGCCGGAACGCAGAGAGCGCAAAAAAGAGAATAAGCCGGTGGATACCGCGGACATAAAGCAGTTTGGGCCGGAAATAAAGGGATTAAAGGGTTCCCGACACCTTTATTTCTCCCCAATCATTGAAATGGCTGACGATAATCATCAGCGAGAAGTAACTTGGAAAATATCGGTAAAGGAGCTTAGCAGATGGTGAATGTATATAGATTTTCATTTGGTCCTTGGAATATACATACAGGAGCAGATCCATTTGGGCCGGAGATACGGGAGGAATTCAGTTGGCAAGAGAAATACAGGATGTACAAAAAACTGGGATTTGACGGGGTGCAGCTTCATGATGATGATGCGGTTCCAGGGCTGAATGACATGAGCGCCGCTCAAATTCAAAAGAAGGCCGCAGAGCTAAAAAGACAGTTGGATGATGAGGGATTACGAGCGGAGTTTGTGGCGCCGCGGCTGTGGGAAGACCCCCGGACCATTGACGGAGGTTATACGGCCAACGATCCGAAGTGCCGGGAGTATGCCCGGGAGCGCAGTAAAAAGGCGATAGATATTGCCAAAGCCCTGGAAACTGATTTGATCGTGTTATGGCTGGCCCGGGAGGGGACCTATTTACGCGAATCCAAGGACAGCAAATTGGCGGTGGAGAGGATCGTGGAAGCGATCAATATGATGTTGGACTATGATCGGAATATTCGAATTGCCATCGAGCCCAAGCCCAATGAACCGATGGACCATGCCTATATCCCGACGATAGGTCATGCCATCGGGTTAGGGATGTTGACCACGGACCCGAATCGAGTCGGCGGATTGATCGAGAGCGCGCACGCGATCCTGGCGGGCCTGGATCCTTCCGATGAGATGGGGTACGCCCTGGCGCATCAGAAGTTATGGTCGGTGCATTTGAACGACCAGAACGGCCTGAAGTTCGATGAAGATAAATCCTTCGGATCGGTTGATCTGCGCCGGGCGTTTAACCAGGTGCGGGTCCTGGAGTTGCATGATTACGGCAAAAACGGAGAGTATGTGGGGCTGGATGTGAAAGCGCTGCGCACGCAGAAAAAGGCGGTGTCGACCAGGCATTTGAGCAATAGCAGAGAGGTCTTTCTGAAACTGCTGGATCTGGTGCGAAGCCTGGATGCGGGCAAAGTCGAAGAATTGATCGCTGAGCGTGATTATGAAGAGCTGGATTTTCTGATTTTGAATCATTTAATGGGACAATAAATATCAGAAATAGGTGAATTAAAGGTGTCAGGAACGAATGGCGGCTGCTTAATGGTTCAATAGAGACAGTGAGCTTAAATAGGGCATAATTGTAACTGTCCCTGTTATTCGATTATAAAGTGCGTTTAAAGTAAATTGCATGGGTCAGGAACGCTTTTTTTATATATACTTTTAAGGCGTACTGAGATGTTATTTTGCAAATGGGTGTGGATTATGTTTAGTGCTTTTTCTATAGTAACAGGATGTACTAACAACGAAATTACTAAATCTTATACAGATCCTATTATGCAGTATCATCAACAAATTGGAGATAAGCAATTTTATGAAGCGTTCTTGAGTTATATTAGTATCCGTTCTGCTTTGGAGCAGAGGGATGAGGATGTTTCTGGGTTTGAATACCAGCGACTTTTAGGAACAACAGCGGGAATTGGACAAAAGGATTGGGCAAGAATCCTCGATAGTCCCCTGATACCGCTCGACATCAAGTTAGACCTTGTTAAAGAAATTGATGAAACATGTCGTCTTCCATAATTGCTTTATAGCTGAAGCGGTATAGTAGTTTATTGTAATTGCTGCTTTTATAGCAATGAACAAAAGCCAGTGGTTTTTAGCCTCTATTTTTGCGGTTCTCTTTTCTGCCGCCGCTTTCGCCAGCTAGGACCCTCAACACCGTCCGCTTCCTGATAAGCAATTCGATGCCAGGCAAGTTCGGTTGTGCGAGCTAATTTGGGCGCATCTTGTTTATTTACAAGTAGTTATATTCATGTTCAGATTGGGTTGGCAATGCGGAGTTATTGCGTGCTGGCCAATGAAATAAATCGCGGTTTTAGTGCGGAGAATTGCCGGCATCGGTCATTTCTATTGTTTGCTTGACGGGAAAAGAATTATAATTTATTGTCAAATATGCTTCTAGCGAATATCGCTGGACATTCTAACGGTGTTTTATTGTCGGCGTTGCTAGTTTTACAACACTGTCGAGCCGGATGTGCGACGGCAAATTCCGGCGGGCGGTAGGGAGTACAGGTTATGCCCGGTAAGCTCTTTCATGGCCAGGATGTGGGCAGGATTGTCGAACAGCAGATGCGGCAATGGGAACTGACCAAGGAAAAGGAGCATCTCCGGCTTACCGGCGGGGTGGAAATTGATTACATCACCATCAGTCGGGAATTGGGCAGCGGGGGCGAGGAAGTGGCCGAACATCTGGCCAAGCTGATGGACTGGCAGCTTTACGACAAGGACATCCTCGATTACATGTCCGAGAATATGAATGTCCATCGCAGCGTGATTGAGGCGGTGGATGAGCGGACACGGGGATGGATGGAAGACTGGCTGGTGCCGTTATTTTCCTCTAAAGATAGTACGCGCATTGAGCAGCTAAGTTATTATAAACATTTGACCAAGGTGTTACTGGTGCTGGCCAAAATGGGGCGGGCGATTATTGTCGGCCGCGCGGCGGGCCAGGTGCTGCCGCGGGAACGGGGGCTGAGCGTGCGGATTACCGCCCCGTTTGAATTGCGCTGCCAGCGGTATGCCCAGGAACGGGGAATATCGCTCGAGGCGGCCCAGAAAGTGGTGGAAGCGGCGGATACGGCCCAACGTCGGTTTATCAAGGATTATACGAGTAAAGATATTGACGATCCCCTGGAGTACGATCTGGCGTTTAGTACGGAAATGATGGCGCCGCACAGTGTGGCCAAACTTATCTGGCGTGCGTTTGACCAGCACATGGTGGACATGAAGGTGGAGGATGAGCGGGTTCATAAGACCACGGCCGAGATCGTCGATGAACAGATGCATCACTGGGATGATTCCCGCGGCGCTGCCGAATCCGAAGATAGCCATACGCACTTAACGGATGGAAAAGTCATCGATTTTATTTCCATCGAACGCCTGGTGGGGAGCGGCGGCGGTGAGATTGCTTTGCGGTTAAGCAAATTAATGGGCTGGGATAAGTATGATCGCGAAATTCTGGACTACATGAGCAAGAATATGAATGTCCATGTCAAGCTGCTGGAGGGCATGGATGAGCAAACGCGCAGCGGGGTGGCTAAAACGTTTGAGAAATTGTTTGTGCGTAAAAGCCAGGGGAAAGTGAGCGTACAGCGATATTTTGAACATTTGACGGAGACGCTCATGGTGATCGCCCGTCACGGCAGGGCGATTATTCTGGGGCGCGGCGCCGGCAAGGTGCTGGATCACAGTCGGGGTTTGAACGTATTCGTCACCGCGCCGTTTGAGCAGCGCAGCCGGCATATTGCCGAACTGGACGGAACCGATGTGGAAGCGGCCCAGCGGCGCGTCGCGAAAGCAGACCGGGAACAAGGTAAATTTGTCCGTGATTACACCGGGTTCGATATCAACGAAATTCATTGTTACGATATTATTTTTAATACAGGAAAATTTTCACCTCAGGCGGTTACCAAGCTTATTTGGCGCGCTTTCGATATTCGCCACGAAGAGCAGGTATAGACTTTTGGCAAAAAGTGAAACCATCGATTTGAACGTTGCCAGGGAGTATGAGAGCGGCACAATTAAACATGACAAATCAAAGCTGATTTGATGCTTTTTCCAGCCGTAGCCAGTAAAAAGCAAAAAATATTTATACCACAAGTCCTTTATTTATAGTGAGTTAAAAATTTATCAAAAAATATATTGACGTGGGGAACAATATATAGTATTATTTGTGAAATAATTAACAGTGTTATCTAAAAAACAGATAACCAATGTGGAGCGTCGAACAATGCAAGAAAATTATGCAAAAACGACAACATCCACCTCGGAAAAAACCGTGGCGCGACTGAGTTTGTATCGCCGTTGTCTGACGGAGCTGGCTCAGGCCGGAAGTCATCATACCTATTCCCACGAACTGGCAAAACTGGCCGGAGTTACCGCAGCGCAGGTGCGGCGGGATTTAATGGTGGTGGGTTACGACGGCAGCCCGCGGCGCGGTTATGAGGTGATGGGGCTGGGGCAGTCCATCGAACAGTTTCTGGACGGGACAGATGCTCAGCGTGCGGTTTTGGTGGGCGTCGGAAATCTCGGCAGGGCGATTCTGGCGTATTTTCGCGGCAAGATGCCCCATTTGGATATTGTGGCGGCCTTCGATAATGATCCGCATAAGGTGGATCGCGTCATCATGGGTTGCCGTTGTTTTGAGATGGCGCGGCTGGAGGAAATTGTCTCTCAGGAACATGCCCAGACGGCGATTCTGACGGTGCCGGCCGATGAAGCGCAGCGGGTGGCCGACCGGTTGTTCCAGGTGGGGATACTGGGGATACTTAATTTTGCTCCCGCTCGTTTGCGGTCGCCCGCCGGGGTTTTCATCGAGCAGATGGATATGGCGGTGGCTTTACAGAAAGTGGCGTATTTTTCCCGGCAAAAGCCGTAATTTTTTATATTGTGGAAAGGTTTTGGCATGACAACGGTGGATATTGAACCTATTTTACAGAAATATTCTGACGCGCGGCGTGACGCGTTAATTCCGCTCTTGCAGGAGGTGCAGGAGGCCCAGGGATATCTGTCGCGTGAGGTGGTGATTAGCATCGGGCGGCATTTGCGTTTGCCGACGAGCAAAATATACGGCGTGGCGACGTTTTATAATCAGTTTCGTTTCGAGCCGCAGGGAAAATTTCATATTCAGGTGTGTCGCGGTACAGCCTGCCATGTGAAGGGGTCGGCGGCCATATTGGACGCCGTAGAGCGCGTCTTGGGGATAAAAGCCGGTCAGACCAGCCGGGACGGGCTATTCAGTTTGGAAGTTGTGGCGTGTATCGGGGCCTGCGGGCTGGCGCCGGTGATTTGCATCAATGGCGAGTTCCATGCCGGGGTCACCACTGAAGGCGTTAAAGACATCATTGACAGTTACCGCAATAAAGCGTCCGAGTGAGGTGCATAGTGAATAATATACATACAGATTTAAATCCTTCCCAGGGGCGGGAACATTTGTTGGCGGTGATTCGCGACAAGGCCACACCGGCACAGCTTGAATCACTGACGGCCTGGCGGCGCGAAACGGTGAGCAAGCCGACGGTGTTCGTCGGCACCGGTACTTGCGGCCTGGGCGCCGGGGCGGGCAAGACGCTCAAACGCATCCGGGAATACCTCGCCGGCAAAGGCATTGACGCCGACATCGTGGAGGTGGGCTGCATCGGCTTATGCGCCGCCGAACCTCTGATGGATGTGCAATTGCCCGGCAGAACGCGGCTTTGCTTCCAGCATGTGCGTGAAGTGAATGCCGTGACGATTCTCGAATCCGTTCTGGAGGGGCAACCGCTGAAGGAAGACATTTTAGGCCAGCATCGCCAAAACGGATTGCAGGCATGGCAAGGAGTTCCCTTTTTGGACGAGCATCCGTTTTTTGCCCGGCAGACGCGCTGGGTGCTGGCCAACTGCGGCATGATTGATCCCGGCCGGATTAATGAATATATCGCCCGCGGCGGGTACAAGTGCCTGGCGCGGGTGATCACCTCGATGACGCCGCAGGAGGTCTGCGACGCCGTGGAGCTGAGCGGTTTGCGCGGGCGGGGGGGCGGCGGTTTCCCCACGGGCAAAAAATGGCGTTTCGCCCTTAATGCGCCGGCCGACCAGAAATACCTGATCTGCAACGCGGATGAAGGCGACCCCGGGGCGTTCATGGACCGAGCCGTTATTGAAGGCGATCCGCATCGTTTGCTGGAAGGTATGGCCATCGCCGCCTACGCCATCGGCGCGGGCAAAGCCTACGTATATATCCGCGCCGAATATCCTCTGGCGATTAAAAGACTCAAGGAAGCGATTGCTCAGGCCGAAGCCCTGGGCCTGCTGGGATTTGATATTTTCAACAGCGGTTTCAATCTCAATATCATTATCAAGCAGGGCGCCGGCGCTTTCGTTTGCGGTGAAGAGACGGCGCTGATTAACAGCATCGAGGGCAAACGCGGTATGCCGCGTCCCCGTCCGCCGTTCCCGGCGGTGCGCGGGCTTTTCAACAAACCGACGGTAATCAACAACGTCGAGACGCTGGCAAACCTGCCCGGTATTTTTGCCGCCGGCCCCGAAGCTTTTGCCGCGGTCGGCACCGCCACCAGCAAAGGGACGAAGGTGTTCGCCCTGTCGGGCAAAGTGGCCCGGACCGGGCTGGTCGAAGTAACGATGGGCA
Source organism: uncultured Pirellulales bacterium (assembly GCA_964578395.1). Lineage (GTDB taxonomy): Bacteria > Planctomycetota > Phycisphaerae > Sedimentisphaerales > SM23-30 > JAFGBA01. The sequence goes on along the minus strand of CAZOCV010000062.1, from coordinate 10,462 downwards.
CGCGCATTCGGGACATTGTTTTCAGCATCGGCGGCGGCATACCCAACGGCAAGGCGTTTAAGGCCGTGCAGATCGGCGGGCCTTCCGGCGGCTGCATTCCGGATCAGCATCTGGATATTGAGATTGATTACGAATCGCTCAAAACCGTCGGCGCGATGATGGGGTCGGGCGGCCTGGTGGTGATGGACGAAACGACCTGCATGGTCGATTTGGCCAAATTTTTCATGGATTTTATCCAGCGTGAGAGTTGCGGCAAGTGCATTCCCTGCCGGGAAGGCACGCGGCGCATGCTGGAAATCCTCCAGCGGATTACGCGCGCCCGGCGTAACGAAAGCGGCGTGGACGCCCTGGAACGGTTCAAGGGCATCATGTACCTTCAGCGGCTCAGCGAAGTCATTCGGGACACCAGTCTGTGCGGCCTGGGTCAGACGGCGCCCAATCCGGTGCTCAGCACGCTGCGCTGGTTCCGCGATGAGTACGAAGCGCATATCTATGAACGGCACTGTCCGGCCGGAGCGTGCAAGGAACTGCTGACCTATACGATTAAGGCCGACATGTGCAAAGGCTGCACCCTGTGTGCGAAAAAGTGTCCGGTTGACGCTATTATGGGCGCGCCCAAAAGCCCCCACTATATCATTCCCGACAAGTGTATTGCCTGCGGCACGTGTGCCGAGGTATGCAAGTTCAAGGCCGTAGTGGTCAGTTAACGACCGGCGATAAACGCAGAATACAAACAAAGCATTCATGCCGATTTTAAATCGGCGCAAAGATGAGGTTAAAAGCGAGTTTATGGAATTGCAAATAAACGGACAACAGGTTCAGGCTCAGGACGGCGAGACGATTCTGGAAGTATTGCGGCGGGAAGGTATCAGCGTGCCGACGTTATGCCATATGCCGGAGCTGTTTCCCACAGGCGCCTGCCGCATGTGCGTGGTGGAAGTCGAGGGTCAGCGGAATCTGGTTCCCAGTTGCGCGTTTCCCGCCGCCGCCGGCATGAAGATTAAAACCCATTCGCCCCGCGTGCTGCGGGCGCGAAAAACCATCGTCGAACTGCTGCTGAGCAATCACCCTGACGACTGCCTGTACTGCATTCGCAACGGCAACTGTGAATTGCAGGGACTGGCCGAAGAACTGGGCGTGCGCCAGCGGCGTTACGCGGGGAAAAAGGACAGCTACCATATCGACACCTCCAGTCCGTCCATCGTGCGCGACCCGTCCAAGTGCATCCTGTGCGGCCGGTGCGTGCGGGTCTGCGAGGAAATTCAGGGCGTCTCGGCGCTGGATTTCACCGGACGCGGCAGCAAAACCGTGGTGGGCACGGCTTTCCGACAGGGCCTGAATGTCAGCAGTTGCATCAACTGCGGCCAGTGCGTCATGGTGTGCCCGACCGGGGCGCTGCGCGAACAGAGCCACATTAAGGAAGTCATCAACGCCATCAACGATCCCAACGTGTTTGTGATTGCCCAGCACGCCCCGGCGGTGTCGGTGACGCTGGCGGAGGCTTTTGACATGAAGCCCGGCCAGGACATCGACGGCGTCATGACCACGGCCCTGCGGATGATTGGCTTCGACCGCGTTTTCGAGACATCCTTCACCGCGGACCTGACGATTATGGAAGAAGCCAGTGAACTGGTTCATCGCATCAAGAGCGGGGGGGTGCTGCCGATGATGACCAGTTGTTCGCCCGGCTGGATAAAGTTTGTGGAGCAGTTTTATCCGGAATTCATACCCAACCTCAGCAGTTGTAAAAGTCCCCAGCAGATGATGGGCGCGGTAGTCAAGTCGATATTGCCCCGGTATGACAATGTCGGGGATAAACGCATCTTTTCCGTGTCCATTATGCCCTGTACGGCCAAGAAGTTTGAAGCTCAGCGGCCGGAAATGATGAATGGCGGCGTCCCCGACATTGACGCCGTGCTGACGACGCGGGAGTTGGCCCGGATTATACGCATGAAAGGCCTGGACCTCAACGCCCTGGTTCCCAGCGCCGCGGATACACCTTTCGGCCAGCGCAGCACCGCCGGCAAGCTGTTTGGTGCTACCGGCGGCGTCATGGAGGCCGCGGTCCGCACGGCGTACTATCTGCTGACCGGCCAGGATATGCCCGATCCGAAAATTACCGCCCTGCGCGGCATGAAAAACCGCAAGGAAGCCCGGATTACCGTGGGAAATCTGACTGTCGGCGTGGCGGTGGTCAGCGGCCTGGGGCAGGCGCGGGAACTGCTCGAAGAAATCAAACGCGGCCGCAACGACCTGCACTTCATCGAAGTGATGACCTGTCCCGGCGGCTGCATCGCCGGCGGCGGACAGGTGATGGGCGTGGATACGCAAGCGATTATGGCGCGTATGCAAACGCTTTATGCCATTGACCGTGACGAACATGTGCGGTTTTCGCACCGCAACGAAGAAATCCAGCGGCTCTATCATGACGTGCTGGGCGAACCGCTCAGCGAAGAAAGCCACAAGCTTCTGCATACGCATTATGCCCTGCGTGAAGCGATTTTATAAGGAAACCCTGTTGGGATCAGACGCGATGCAACGTTTTTATCCTATGGATAAGTGAGGTTTATGCAGGCGGGAACATCATACGTCCGAACGCTCAAAGACCGCTGCCGGTTGTGCTACACGTGCGTGCGCGAATGTCCGGCCAAGGCCATTCGTATCGTCGAAGGCCAGGCCGAGATTATTCCCGAACGCTGTATTAATTGCGGCAACTGCGTCCGCGTGTGCAGCCAGAGCGCCAAGCAGGTCGTGGGCAGTATCGCCCAGGTGGAGGCGCTGCTTCATGGGCCCCACCGGGTCGCGGCGTGCGTGGCGCCTTCTTTTCCGGCGGAGTTCAGTTCCTACGATTATCGCGTTTTCGTGGGCATGTTGCGGGCTTTGGGATTTAACCTGGTCCATGAAGTGGCCTTCGGCGCTGACCTGGTGGCGAACCGTTATCATAAACTGCTCAAAGAGACGAAGGGCCATCAGCGTTATATATCCACACCCTGTCCGGCCATTATCAGCTACGTGGAAAAATATTTTCCCGAACAGGTTGGCGCGCTGGCGCCCATTGTGTCGCCGATGATTGCGTCGGCGCGGGCTTTGCACGCTTTGCACGGGGCGGACCTGAAAATCGTATTTATCGGTCCCTGCATCGCCAAAAAATGTGAAGCCGCCGGCGCGGAAGTCGCCGGGGAAATTGACGAAGTGCTCACCTTCGCCGAACTGCGGACGCTGTTTGCCCAGCGGCGGATTACCGCCGAGACGGCCAAACCTTCTGATTTTGACCCGCCCCGCGCCGGTTTAGGGGCCCTTTTTCCTATCAGCCGGGGTTTGCTGCAGGCCGCCGACATCGCCGAAGACCTCATCAGCGGCGCCGTGGTGACGACCGACGGGCGCAGCAATTTTGTGGAAGCCATCAAGGAATTCGCCGACGGCGATATTGACGCCCGGTTTCTGGAAGTGCTCTGCTGTAGCGGCTGCATCATGGGGGCGGGCATGACCACGACGGTTCCTTTGTTTAATCGTCGCGGCCGCATCAGCGCCTATGCCCGGCGCCGCTTCGAGGATGCCGCCGGCCAGAAACAGGAGGACCTTTTGTCATGGGATCATTTGGACCTGAGCCGTTCGTTTACCGCCGATGACCAGCGTTTGCGCGTGCCTTTCGAAGAGGAAATCAGCCAGATTATGGCCCGCATGGGCAAATTCCGGCTGGAGGATGAACTCAACTGCGGCGCCTGCGGCTACGATACCTGCCGCGAGCACGCCATCGCCATTTTCAAGGGGCTCGCCGAAAGCGAAATGTGTCTGCCCTATACGATTGAACAATTGCGCAGCACCATCAGCGAGTTGGGCCAGAGCAATGAACAATTGCGCGACACCCAGGCACAGTTGATGCAGTCGGAAAAACTCGCCAGTATGGGTCAGCTTGCCGCCGGCATCGCGCATGAAGTCAATAATCCGCTGGGCGTGGTTCTGATGTACGCTCATTTGCTGCTGGAGCAGCATGGCGACCATCCGCAATTTAAAAACGATTTGCAGATGGTCGTGGACCAGGCCGATCGCTGCAAAAAAATCGTATCGGGCCTGCTGCATTTCGCCCGCCAGAACAAGGTGGTGCTCCAGCGCACTGATATGAGTGAATTGCTGGATCGCGTGGTCAAAACCACGCATCTGCCGGCCATGATTGCGATTCGCACCGAGAAGCAGGTGGCTGACGCCACGGTTGATATCGATCCCGACCAGATTATTCAGGTCTTCAGCAACCTCATCAGCAACGCGCAGTTCGCCATGCCTCACGGCGGGCAATTAACGCTGCGGATAGGCGGAGACGACACCATGCTGGAGATGCGCGTGATCGATACCGGCGTGGGGATCCCGCGGGAAAATCTGTCCAAATTATTCGAGCCGTTTTTCACCACCAAGCAGGTGGGGTCCGGCACCGGGCTGGGGCTGGCGGTGAGCTACGGCATTATTAAAATGCATCGCGGCGACATTCGTGTCGAAAGCAATGCGGATAAAAACGCCGGGCCGACCGGCACGACGTTCATCATCCGCCTGCCCCGCCGCGGGCAGAATCGATCCTCGACATAAAAAGGAACAGGCAATTATGAATGTGCGTAACTATACATGGGCACAGGGAAAACAGGTGAAAAGATGAAAAAGACGGTTTTACTGATTGATGACGATGTGGATTTTCTGGCGCAGCAGAAGATTCTGCTGGAAAACGCCGATTTCAACGTGGTCACCGCCGAGAGCCAGAAAGAGGGCGAGGAAAAATTCGCCCAGAAACGCCCCGATGTGGTGATTTGCGATTTGATGATGGAGAACACCGACGGCGGCTTCGCGCTGTGCTATCATATCAAGAAAAAAGACGCCACCGTGCCGGTCATTCTGGTTACGGCCGTAGCGGGCGAAACCGGCCTGGAGTTTGACGCCGCCACCTCCGAGGAGCGGCAGTGGATCAAGGCCGATGTGATGCTCAATAAACCCGTGCGGTTTGAACAATTAATGCGCGAAATCGAACGGCTGACGGCGTAACGAACGCCGTCGAAAGGAATGTCATCGTGGAATATCTGCAGGTATTGGTTGCCGATGATGAACCGGGCATGCGGCTGGGTGTTCAGCGGGCGCTGAGCGACGCCGTTATCTCCCTGCCTGAGGTGCAAACGGACGTGGGGTTCCGTGTCAATATCGCCGAGAGCGGCGAAGAGGCGCTGGCCATGATCGCCGTCCAGCGCCCCGATATTCTCCTGCTGGACCATAAAATGGGCGGCATGAGCGGCCTGGACGTCCTCGATCACATCAAAGCCGGCCCGTCGCAGGAGCAGATGCTTACGATTATGATTACCGCCTATGCTTCGCTGGAAACGGCCGTCACCGCCATTAAGCAGGGCGCTTATGATTTTCTCGCCAAACCCTTCACGCCCGCCGAACTCAAGGCCACGGTTCGCAAGGCCGTGGAAAGCCTGGTGATGGGACGCCAGGCGCGCAAACTGGCCCAGGAAAAACGGCAGGTGCGCTTTGAATTTATCCGCGTGCTCACCCACGAACTCAAAAGCCCGCTGGCGGCGGTCGAAGGGTATCTCAACATCATGCAGCAGCGCGCCGCCGGCGATAAGCTCAGCGATTACGATAATGTCATTGAACGCTGCATCCTCCGTTTGGGCGGCATGAGGAAGCTGATTTTTGATCTGCTGGACCTGACCCGGATTGAGTCCGGCCAGAAAAACCGCGAACTGACGCCGGTTCACCTTCAGGAAGCGGCCCGCCGCGCCTTTGAAGCCGTACAACTGCCGGCCCAGAAGCGCAACATTTCTCTCAATCTCCATGCTCCTGACGACCTTGTTTTTTACAGCGACGCCGGTGAAATGGATATTATCTTTAACAATCTCGTCAGCAATGCCGTGAAATACAACCGGGACGGCGGCCGGGTGGATGTTACCCTCGCGTCCGCTCCCGACGGCGTGGCGATTACCGTCGCCGATACCGGCATCGGCATGACGGCCCAGGAATCCGCCCGGCTGTTTCAGGATTTTGTACGAATTAAAAACCCGCATACCCGGACGATTCTCGGCAGCGGCCTGGGATTATCCATTGTCAAAAAACTCGCCCAGTTGTATCACGGCGACATCACCGTCACCAGTGAGCCGGAGGTGGGCAGCACGTTCGTCGTAACGCTCAAAAACCATGAACCGCACTGATATTATCGCCTGGCTGCGCGAGGAGCGTCCCGAACATTTACAAACCTTGTGGGCGCAGGCCGACACGGTGCGCCGGGAGCATGTCGGTGACGCCGTCCATCTGCGCGGCCTGGTGGAAATCAGTAATTTTTGCCGCCGCCAATGCGCTTATTGCGGCCTGCGCTGCGGCAACAACACCATTCAGCGTTATCGCCTGAGCTATGAGGAAATGATCGCCGCCGCCGCCGCGGCCGCGCAATATGGTTATGGCACCGTGGTTTTGCAATCCGGCGAAGACCTTGCCCTGACTTGCCAGGCCATAACGGAAATCATCATCGCCATTAAACAAAAATTCGATCTGGCGGTAACGCTGAGCCTGGGCGAGCGCCGCGTCGATGAACTCCTTGCCTGGCGTCAGGCCGGCGCCGACCGTTACCTGCTGCGTTTTGAAACCGGCAATACCGAGCTTTTTGACGCCATTCATCCGCCCGTCCCCGACCAGCCCCCGCACTATCGTTACCAGTTGCTTACCGAACTGTTCCGGCTGGGCTATGAAGTGGGCAGCGGCATCATGATTGGTATTCCCGGCCAGTCGCTGGCGTCGCTGGCGGACGATATTCTGACGTTTAGCCAAATGCAACTGGATATGATCGGCGTCGGACCTTATATTCCTCACCCCCATACCCCTCTGGCCGCACAAGCCGCCGGCGCTACCCCGGACCAGGCGCCCCGCACGGTGCAAATGGCCTTAAAAGTTATCGCCCTGACCCGCCTGTTGTGCCCGGATGTCAATATCCCCGCCACCACCGCTTTGGCGGTTCTGGACCCGCTTACGGGATATGAGACCGCCCTCCAATGCGGCGCCAATGTCATTATGCCCAACCTCACACCCGCGGTCTATCGCAGCGAATATGATATTTATCCCGGAAAAACCAGTAGTTTCGATATGGCGGACAGCTTCGATACTTGCCTTAAAGAGCGTATCAAAGCCATCGGCCGCACCCCGGGCGCGGGCCGGGGAGATTCTCTTCATTATCTGACGAGCCATCGGAGTTTTGCACACCATGTCTGATAAAAGCAACAGGAAATACGGCCAATATGCCGTCAATTTTATCGACGAGCCGTTTCTCGCTCGCCAGTTGGCGGCCTCGTCGCCCGATGCGGCCCAATTACGCGACATTATCGCCAAAAGCCTCAATAAACAGCCCCTTACGGTGGAAGAAACCGCCGTTTTACTGCGTGCCGATACGCCGGATGCCGTCGAAAAAATATTTGACGCCGCCCATCAACTTAAACAGCAGGTTTATGGCAACCGTATCGTGCTGTTCGCTCCGCTTTATGTCGGCAACCTTTGCGTCAACGACTGCGGCTATTGCGCTTTTCGCCGCTCCAATCCGGACGCCGTGCGGCGCACCCTCAGTCCGGCGGAAATCCAGCAGCAGGTTATTGCTCTGGAAAATGCCGGCCATAAGCGGCTGATTCTTGTTTTCGGCGAACACGCCCGTTATAACGCCGATTACCTTGCCCAAACCGTTCGCCAGGTGTATCAGGTGAAAGTCGGCCGCGGCGAAATTCGCCGCGTCAATATCAACGCCGCGCCGCTTGATGTCGCGGGCTATCGCACCGTCAAGGCCGCCGGCATCGGCACTTACCAGATTTTCCAGGAAACCTACCACCGCGACACCTACGCCCGCTACCATCCCGCCGATACCCTCAAAGGCGATTACCTCTACCGGCTCGACGGCCTCAGCCGCGCCATGGAAGGCGGCTGCGACGATGTCGGCATCGGGGCCTTGTTTGGCCTGTACGACTGGCGTTTTGAAACGCTGGCGCTGGTGAGCCATGCCCTCTTTTTGCAAAAAACCTTCGGCGTCGGCCCGCACACCATCAGCTTTCCCCGTCTTCGTCCGGCCCAGGGCGTGGCGCTGGATAACCGTTTTCTGGTCAGCGATGATGAATTCAAGCGTCTGGTCGCTATCCTGCGTCTGGCCGTACCCTATACCGGCCTGATTCTCACCGCCCGCGAACAGCCCCGACTCCGCCGTGAGGTTATGGCCTTCGGTGTTTCGCAAATCGACGCCGGCAGCCGCATCGAGCTGGGCGGCTATACCGAAGCCGGCGACACCCAGTCGGTCGAACGCGAGCAATTTTCCCTCGGCGACATTCGCCCTCTTGACACCGTGATGCGCGAACTGCTGCAAGATGGTTTTGTGCCCAGCTTTTGCACCAGTTGTTATCGTCTGGGCCGCACGGGCGAACATTTCATGGAGTTCGCCATCCCCGGTTTCATCAAACGCTACTGCACGCCCAACGCCCTGACCACCCTGATGGAATACCTCGTGGATTACGCCTCGCCCGAAACCCGCCGCGTCGGCCTCCAGTGCATCGAGGACGAACTTGCCCGGCTCGATGATAACGCCGTTAAACGCTCCCTGCTGGAGCGATTGAAGAATATTCAAACCACGGACCAGCGCGACCTGTATTTTTAAATGCTCAAACAGATATTTCCCGCGCTGGGATAAACTTATGGATAAAGCCCCCAAAAGCCTGCGTTTGCACATCGGCATCTTCGGCCGGCGTAATGTCGGCAAAAGTTCCCTGCTTAACGCCCTGACCCGCCAGTACGTTTCGATTATCTCTGACGTCGCCGGCACCACCACCGATCCCGTCGAAAAACCGATGGAACTGCTGCCGCTCGGCCCGGTGCTTTTCATCGACACCGCCGGCGTGGATGATGTCGGCGATCTGGGGCAGATGCGCATCGCTCGAACCCGCCAGATTTTCGACCGCACCGACCTGGGCATTATCGTTACCGAAGCGGGCGGCTGGGGCGATTTCGAGGCGGGTATCCTCGCCGAACTCGACACCCGCGGCATCCCCGTGATCGTCGTCGTCAACAAATGCGACCTGCATCCGGCCGGCGGCGACCTGCCGGTGAGCCTGGCGGAAAAAAACATCCCGGTGATTCAAACCGTCGCCTCGCGGCAGGAAGGTATGGACCGGCTGCGTCAGGCCATTATTGAGAAAGCCCCGGAAGAATTCGTAAATACCCTCGGCATCATCAGCGACCTGCTCCGCCCCGGCGATTTGGCCGTACTGGTCGTGCCTATCGACCTCGAAGCCCCCAAAGGCCGCCTCATCGTCCCGCAGGTGCAGACGCTGCGTGACATCCTCGATAATGACGCCTATGCCGTGGTCGTCAAGGAACACCAGTTGCCCCAGGCTCTGGCCCGCCTTAACCGCCCGCCGGCCCTGGTCGTCACCGATTCGCAGGCGTTTGCCCAGGTCGCCGCCGCAACGCCGGCGGATGTGCCGCTGACATCGTTTTCCATCCTGTTCGCCCGCTTCAAGGGCGACTTGCGGGAATTCGTCCGCGGCGCAGCGGCCGTCGATAGCCTCAGGCCCGGCGACCACATCCTCATCGCCGAATCGTGCAGCCATCACCCCATCGGCGACGACATCGGCCGGGTCAAAATTCCCCAGTGGCTGATGCAATATGTCGGCGGCAAACTCCATTTCACCACCGCGGCGGGCCACGACTTTCCCGCCAATCTTGGCGATTACCAACTCGTCGTCCAGTGCGGCGGCTGCATGCACAATCGCCGCACCATGCTCTCCCGCATCGCCCGCTGCCGCCAGGCGGGCGTGCCCATCACCAACTACGGCGTCCTCATCGCCAAAACCCTCGGCATCCTCCCCCGCGCCCTGGGCCCGTTTGGCGACATGGCGGATGTTCTATGACAAAATCTTCAGAAGTGACGCGGGCATCCCTGCCCGCGCTCTTCAGTATCGCCAACCGTGTTTGTGACGCGAAAAAGGCACGCCGGGTGCCATGCTCACGCCAACGTGAGCATGTCTGTGCGGCGTCAGCCCGTTGGGAGTTCAGCCTTCAGGCTGGCCGTTTGCCCGTGTCGCCCGCACATCATAAACAGCCAAGCTAAAGCTTGAACTCCATACCAAGTGGCTTGGGCGTCTCGCCCAAGATTCTGATGTTAAAGCCGCGCATAGCGAAACCATAAACCTGCGCCGGGTGCCATGCTCACGCGAGTGCGAGCATGTCTGTGCGGAATTCAGCCCGTTTGGAATAGGACCTGTTTGGAGTCAAGATTGTACGGAGTCATCCCGTTGGGAGTTCAGCCTTCAGGCTGGCCGTTTGCCCGCGTCGCCCGCACATCATAAACGGCCAAGCTGAGCTTGGAACTCCATACCAAGTGGCTTGGGCGTCTCGCCCAAGATTTTTACAGTAAAGCCGCGCATGGCGAAACCATAAACCTACGCCGGGTGCCATGCTCACG
>CAZOCV010000061.1:11054-17140 GCA_964578395.1 uncultured Pirellulales bacterium | reverse complement strand
GTTCCTGTTGCGGAAACGAATCTGTCATTCTGAGCGAAGCGAAGAATCTCTCTTTTCGGCCCAGAGAGACCTTTCGCTGCGCTCAAGGTGACAAAAAAAGTTTTTCCGCAACAGGAACAAACTATTTATTTCACACCGGCCAGACGCCGCAGTTTGGCCGCCTGATCAGTCCGCTCCCAGCTATAATCGCTGCCGACATGGCCGAAGTGGCCGTGACGGGCGGTATGCAGATAAATCGGACGTTTGAGCTTCAGATGCTTGATGATGCCCGCCGGCGTCAGAGGGAAAACCTCGCGCACCAGTTCGCTCAATTTTATTTCGCTGATTTTTCCGGTTCCTTCAGTATCCACCTTAACCGAAACCGGATTGGCAACGCCGATGGCGTAAGCGAGTTGGACTTCGCAAATATCGGCCAGCCCCGCGGCGACGATATTCTTGGCGATGTAGCGGGCCATATACGCCGCGGAACGGTCCACCTTGCTGGGATCCTTGCCGCTGAACGCGCCGCCGCCATGACGGCCCCGCCCGCCATAAGTATCAACAATAATCTTGCGCCCCGTCACGCCGCAATCGCCCTGCGGCCCACCCACCACAAATCGACCGGTCGGGTTAATGTGTAATTTCAGTTTGCCATTAACCAGACGTTTGGGCAAAACGGGCATAATTACCTTATCCGTAATTTCTTTGCACAGTTTTGCATATTTAATATCCGGATCATGCTGGGTGGAAACCACCACGGTGTCAATGCGCACGGGCTTGTGATTTTCGTACTCCACCGTCACCTGCGTTTTGCAATCGGGACGCAGCCACGGTAATTTTCCGGAATAACGCAGCGTATTAAGCCGTTCCACCAAAACGCGCGAAAGATACGCCGGCATCGGCATCAGCATCTGCGTCTCATTGCAGGCAAAGCCGAACATCATTCCCTGATCGCCGGCGCCCTGTTCATGACCTTTGGCGGCCGTTACACCCTGGCTGATGTCGGGCGACTGCTTGTCCAGCGCCACCACCACGCCGCAGGTGTTGCCGTCAAAACCAATCGTCGCGTCGTCATAACCGATATCCAGAATGGTCTGGCGCACGGTAGCGGGAATATCCACAATCGCCGAAGAGGTAATCTCACCGGCAACCACCACTAATCCTGTCGTCACCAGCGTTTCGCAGGCCACCCGGCTGTTGGGATCCTGACGCAACATGGCATCCAAAATGGCGTCGGAAATCTGATCGGCAACTTTATCCGGATGCCCCAGCCCCACCGATTCACTGGTGAAAAGGTATCTGTTTTCGGATGATTTTTTCGCTACGAGCGTTTTTTTACGGGCCATATATATGTCTCCTGTAATTTTCCTTATAAGTTCCTGCTTTATTCCAGGCATTTTCAGTTAATTATCTTAGCCCCCCTATTGCCCTCAGGCAAGTGATATCCGATGGTATATGCGGATTTAAGTCTGCAGCCGCAGCGCCGCCCCCTCCAAAAACCGCTTGAGGTATCCTTTTTTCACAAACAGGTCCGTGGCGTTCACCGTCAATTTGTGATCCGTTCCCCAGATGCTCGCCCGTAAATCCACAAACGCCGGGTCCAATTGTATCAACAAAGCATTATCTATGGCCAGCACATGCGGCAACCGCTTGAGCAGGTGGGCCCCCACGGCATTCACCCCCGGCCGGCCGACCGAAATCGTAGGCAAGCGCCGCAGCGGCTCGGCGTTGAGGTACCATAAATCGCTCATTACCACCACGGAAAAATCGCCTATCATGGCATAGTCATCTTCAATCGTATCTTTTAAGCGATACGCCAGCGGCCGATCGTACCTTTCCGCATGAACATTGGTCCCTGTTACTATAATGAGTCCGTTATCTTCCAAAACATCCTGGTCCATAGTATAAAACTATATAATAAGGGCCCCCGCCCTTCAGCATCCAAGAAACTGTCAATTCCTTTATTTTCTATAACTAGCGCGCCAATATAGTATAGGCGCAAAATCAGATTCAGGCTAATGGCAAATGTCGCGGCGTTTCTTGGCAAAATCGGCTGATGCGCGCAGGATTAACCTCTATACCCAATCCCCAACCGGCCGTTTTAGGTAATCGCCCACCGTAACCAAAACGGAAGGAACGGTCCACCACGTCTTCAGCCAAAAGCCAGCGGCCGTAGCAAATTTCCGTAAAACTTGTCCCCCTAACGAGTTGCAAAAACATAAGTCCCGCCGCCGCCAATATTGCCGTTTCGCCCACCATCGCCCCCAACTGGAATCCCCGGCCATAGGTTATGGCCATATCCGCGATACGCATGGAAGGCAGCAGCCCCCCATTTTTACTGATGCGAATATTAAAATGATCAACGTAATCACATTGAGCTAATTCCTCGGCATCCTCCAGTGTAATCAGCGATTCATCCGCCATAAGAGGTATCCGCGTCAGGTCGGCCATCGCCTGCAAATGACCGCGGTCATCCACTGCCAGAGGCTGTTCCAAACAACATAATCCGTATTCGGCCAACTTTTCACCCATGGCGACGGCGGCATCAATATCCCAGGCGCCGTTAGCGTCCGCCCGTAAGGTCACCCGCTCCATATCCAAAGCCCGCTTCAGTCGGCCTGCGACGATATCCAGAATTTGCTCATCATGTTCGGTTCCCAGCTTGAGCTTAAAATCTCTCAGGCCGAAAAACCGCATTATCCTCAATTGTTTCTCCACCCGCACCGGATCGCTGCCCAACACACCGCTGACACGTATCGGCCGAACGGGTCCCGTCGTCAGCGCCGCCGAACCCACCCATCCCCCAATCCCGTTTAAACCATAATGAAAATACCGACTATAAGCGTCCAGCAAAGCCAGTTCCACCGCACAGCGAGCGCAATGGATGATATGGCCGCCCTCATCAATAAACGGCAGACTGTCGGCCCGCTCCAGCACCTCGCCAAAGTTACGCGGTTTGAAACCCCGCAGGCTTTCATGTAATACCCCCTCGACTGCCGTTATTACGGATTCGACGGTTTCGCCCGTAACGTACTCCCGCGGTAATCCCTCGCCCCAGCCGGTTGTACCCTCCTCCAGCGTCAGCCGTACCACAACGGTGTCGGTCCCCTCCCGTACCGCCGCCGCATGGCCAAACGGCCGCTTAAACGGCAAATACAAGTGATAAAGGTCCAAACCTACTGGCTTAACGGGTGATTTAGGCACTGGCGTCTGTCCCGACGTCACGGTTAGGGGGCATCTCAGGTGTTCCGGCCGGGGGTACGGCGGACATTTTTATTACCTTTTGCCTTTTTCGCCAACGTCGCATCGGCATGTTGGATCACTTTGAGGGCTTTTTTAAGGTCGGCGACCTTCAGCACCCCCGTGGTCCGCCCGCCGCGGGCGCCGGCGGTTACGTAGGCGTAATTGATATTGACATGCGCCTCCGCAAGTTTGCCGGTTACATCGGCGAAAGCCCCGGCATGGTTGGGAATATTCACACACAGCACATCGGTTTCATTAACGGGCACACTCAGCTTCTTGAATACCTCGCGTGCCTGGGCCGTCTGCTCCGTTACCAGCCGCAGGACTCCATGCTCGACGGAATCCATCATCGTCATGGCGGTGATATTTATCTTGTTTTCGGCCAGTTTGTTGAGGGTTTGGGCCAAAACTCCGGGTTTATTAATCAAAAAAATCGAAAATTGCGTTTGAATGTGCATATTATTCTCCCTCGTAAAAGCTTCGTTTTACGAATTATTACCTGACAACTCTTCAACCGCGGCTTCCGCGCTGGGGTAAAAAGTAAACACATCCTGCAGCCGCGTCACCTTGAAAACCCTGTAAAGCATCGGGTCAATCCCGCATAAGGCTATTAATCCATCGTGTTCCTTGAGCATGTGGTGCAGGTTCAAAAAAACGCTGAGCGCCTTGCTGGAAATCATCTTGGCGGTCGATAGGTCCACTATCAGGCGGCGTATCTGCTGCTTCTGGACCAGAACGGTAAGCTCCTTGCCCACCTGGTCGATGTGGTAAGCGTCCAGTAAATTACCCTGCGTAAAACCAACCAGGGTCACCGCCCCACGAGTTTCTACCGTCAATAATTCGGATTGTGCCATATCTATGTTATACAATCCTCCCCCTTCCGGGTCAAATGTCTGATTATCCGTTGCTAACGACGTTGTCACCCAGGATATGTGCCGATTTCCTTATTTCTCAGGAGACAGCATGGACCGGAGTAATGAGCGATGATATTGGTGGACGAAGGGTATGGTAAGATTGGCGGTGGTTATTGGAGCCAGTGGGCGGCGAGGGTGGCGAGGTCGAGGAGGGTAATGTTGCCGTCGGTGTTGAGGTCGGCCTCTTCGCAGCGGCCGCAATCAATCCCCAGCCATTGCTCAACAAATAACACCAGGTCTCCCACATTAACCTGGCCGGAATCGTCAATATCCGGGTCGGGTAGTTCTACCGGGTAGCGGCTGAAGATGAAATTGTCGAGGATGGCGGCGTCCTTGGTGACGTGAATGTCGAGGATGAGTTCATCAGCGGTGTAGCCGAGGAAGCCGTATTCGGCGATACCGATTTGGCCATCGACCGCCAAACCGGTGAAAACCACGGTATCGAGCAGACCGGATTCCCCCCAGATTTCAAAGGTAACATCGCTGTCGGCACCGGTCCATTGAACCACCCAGAAGCCGAAGGAGCGAACGAAGACATCGAAGGAGATATAAAAATCGTTTTTGCTGCTGCCGGGAATAGCGATCTGAAGGGAACCGCCGATAGCCTGGGCGGCGTCGAAGTCGGAACCGGAATCGTTGACCCAGTAGAGATTACGGTCGAAGTAAAAACCCTGGTTGATATATTCGTTGGCGGGAAGAGTTTTTGTCAAGTCGGGCAAGACCGAGACCGTCTGGCCGGAACCGTCCAATTCAAAGGTGATTTCGGTGCGCGGCTGGCCGGTGATGTAGGCGCTGTGATAAAAGGGTTGGGCTATGGAGAGAACGGGGAAAAAGGCGGCCAACATGGCAATCCATCGCAGCTTGGGCATAACGCACCTCCTTGTGCGTTTGATATTATCGTAAATTACTATTGTAATGTCAATGTCGCGTAAGGGGCGAGCAGGGTATTGCCCTGGATTCCCGCCTACGCGGGAATGACAGAATACGCGGGAATGACAGAACGCGGGCAGGGATGCCCGCGTCACGTTTAGGCGAGCAGTTCGACCAGTTCGGCCGGTTCCAGGCGGAACGGCGAGCCTTTGCCTTCGAAAAAGCCGTGCTCCTCGATTAAATGGATATTGAGGTCTGACCAGCGCAGCATCCGGCCGGTAGGCTGATGGCGGATAGTAGTAAGGCGTTTAGCGAATCGCCCCGGGTGGGGCCAGGGACACACCAGCTTGCCGGGGTAATCGACCACGGCAACTTCCAGGGAGCCTGCCGTGATAAAATTGCCCAGGTAGGGCCGGGCCAAATCGGTCAGGTTTTGCATGCGCCGGGCCAGTTCCAGGGCCGTAACGCCCCGGCGGGCCAGTTCCGCTCCGTCGGCATCAATAATCTCACAAAGGCTGCGCGGATCGTCACCCATAAAACCATGAGCGGCCAGCTTGCCGGAACGCAGCATCGCTTCGAGTTTCTGCATGTCAGGCGGTTGTTTCATATCATTCGGACCGTTAATTTTTAGCCACTGATTACACTGCTAAACACAGATAGAAAATAAATAATCAAAGATAAAAAATCAAAATGACAGAGCAAAATGCAAAAATAAAATGCGCCACCGTTGACGAATCTGCGAATGAAGTCCGCCATTTGTAATTATTATTCACCGACAAAGGCGAACACGGCCTATACTGTATTTTTGCATTTTTATATGTCATTTTAATTTTTGCATTTTAATTTTTGATTGAATCTGTGTTCATCAGTGTAATCTGTGGCTAAAATATATTTTTTCGTTTAGGCAAATTTATCGTAATAAATCTTGTCATCAGGCATACCGAGTTTTTTGAGGACGGCGATGGAGGCATCGATCATGCCGGGCGAGCCGCACAAATAGGCTTCATGCTGCGAGGCGTCGGGCAGGTTGCGCCCCAAAGCCTCCGTGACCAGTCCGGTCTGGCCGGACCAGCCGGCGTC
>CAZOCV010000061.1:8982-10954 GCA_964578395.1 uncultured Pirellulales bacterium | reverse complement strand
TTATGACACCACGTGGTGCAAATGCCGCCGGGCACTAACCGAATCACCAGTTCGAGAGTGTTCGGTTCGGCGGGATTGGAGCTGATGGAATACGCCCGATACACCTCCTCCGTCACGTCCTCATACGGTTCGGTTTTAAGCTGGACATACTGGCCGGGCGTGTATTTTATCTCCGCCGGTTCGAGCAGCTCGAAGCGAAATTCCTTCATATCATGCGTCAGGTCGGTAATTTTGGCGACACGACAGGTAAACTCCCTGATGTTGAACAGTTCTTCCGGAATGCGAATGGCCATATCCCGGCGAATCTTGACCTGGCAACTCAGGCGAACATTGTCGCTACGTTCGGCCGGCTCCAGAAACGGCTCCTCGGTGGGCAGCAGCGGCCCGGCCCCATCCAGCACCTTCACCTTGCAATACCCGCAGGTCCCTTTGCCGCCGCAGGCGCTGGGAATAAAAATCTTCTCGGCCACCAGCGTCCCCAGCAGCGAACCGCCGCCCTTGACCGTAAGCTGCTTCTCGTCGTTGATCGTGACGGTGCATGCGCCATAGTTGGCGATAATCCGTTCGCTCAGCACCAGCACCGCCGCCAGCGCCGCCGCGATCAAACTAACCAGTAAAACTGAAATAATTATTTCCAACATACAATTTTAAGTAGGGTGCGTCTCAAACCCATGTATTTTTTTAGCCACAGATTTGCACTGATAGACACAGATTTAATGAATAAATGTTGATTTCAATAAATCTGTGGCTATCTTTGTAATCAGTGGCTAAATATATATCTTATCATTTAGCTTCCTTATCTCTGTTTTTTTGCCTTATCCTTGCAAAACACCCGTAAAGCCGATGAACGCCAGCGCCATCAGACCGGCGATGATCAGCGTAATGCCCGGCCCCTGCAAACCCGCCGGGATGCGGTCATTGGCCAGACGGCTGCGAATGCCCGCCATGGCGCAAATGGCCAGCAGCCAGCCGACGCCGCTGCCGAAACTGTAGGCGAGGGTCAGCCAGAAATCATATCGGCGAATCACCATGAACAGCGCTGCGCCCAGAATAGCGCAATTGACGGTAATCAGCGGCAGAAAAACGCCCAGATTCTGATAAAGCACCGGGGAGTAGCGGTCGATGACCATTTCCACAAACTGTACGAACGACGCAATTACGACAATAAAAATAATCAGGCTCAAAAATTCCAGCTTAAAAGGTATCAGCACGTAACGATACACCAGCCAGTTCAGCGCACACGTGGTGGTAATAACGAAAACCACCGCTATGCCCAGGCCCAGCGCCGTCTTCATTTCGCGCGACACGCTGAGAAACGAACACAATCCCAGAAAGTAGCTCAGCACCATGTTGCCGGTGAAGACGGCGGAAATAAATACGGCGGCTACGTGCATGGCGCTTTCGGTTTGTAATAGATTCTCGGTCATTGGGCCTTGCCCTTCGTCCTTTTCTGTTCACGCCGCAACTGCCAGGTGCGGAAAAACCACACGCTGCCGGCCAGCATGAAAAATGCGCCCGGCGGCATTACCATAATCGTCCACTTGTCCCAGTGCGTGGAGAAAAACGGCATGGCCACGCCGCATATCGTGCCCAGCCCCAGCAGTTCGCGGAAAACGCTGATGCTCAGTAAAACCAGCGAATAACCCAACCCGCTGAACAGTCCGTCAAAAAAAGACGCCAGCGGCGGATTGGTGGCGGCGAACGCCTCGCACCGGCCCATGACAATGCAGTTGGTGATAATTAATCCCACATAAGGCCCCAAATTACGGCTCATCTCCGGCCAGTAAGCCTTGAGCGCCAAATCCACAATAATAACATAAGCGGCGATAATCAGCGTTTCCGCCATCATCCGCACGGTCCGGGGCGTGTGGCGGCGCAACAGCGAGACCGTCAGGGCGCTCAGCGCGGTCGTATAGACCAGCGCTGCGCACATCACCAGCGTATTGAGCACCAGATTCGTCACCGCCAGCGC
>CAZOCV010000061.1:1626-8882 GCA_964578395.1 uncultured Pirellulales bacterium | reverse complement strand
GTGCTGGTCTGCGTGGCCCCGGTAACGGCATACACTTCGCTCTCACCCGGCGCAGCGGAGCGCGGCACAATGCCCACGGCCGCCGGGCCTTCCGCCAGCCGCTTGCCGGGAAATTGATTTTTAAATTTAGGTTCGTTTATTTCCGCGCCCAAACCGGGCGTTTCCTTCTGTTCGTATATGGCGAACCCGGTAATGGTGCGGCGGTCCTCCTTCAGACCCAGAATACCCTTGATGGGCGCCCAAAATCCCTGGCCTTCAAAAGGCAAGGCGTAGGCAGCAATTTCACCATCGCGACGGAGAACATACGCCCCGCCGGTCGCTGCGGCAGGCTCCTGGACCTGCTCCACGAAAGCGCGGTGAATCTCCAGATTACCCGCGTCCGCCGGCAACTCGATGGGCAATACCGACACCACGGCTTTTTCAAATGCCAGGCGTTCATTGGCTTCGACACGCTCGCGCGTAGCGCGGGAAAATCCGATTAACACGGAGCTGAATACCGCCGTAATTACAAACATAAAAACAACAGGATACCACAACTTATCCTTCATGCGGCGGCCCCCTTCGGCTTGTTCTTTCCCCTGTTCTTATAACCACGCACCAGAATATCCAGCAGCGGGGCGAACATGTTGCCCAGTAATATCGAAAACATCAAGCCGCCGTTAAATATCGAAAAGTTGCGAATCACGAAAGTTCCGGTAGCAATGATGATACCGTAAAAAACCTGCGCTTCCCGCGTGCGCGGCGAACTGACGGGATCCGTCGCCATGAAAAACGCCCCGAACAAAAATCCCCCGCCCAGCAGCCCAAACCACGGCGGATTGGCAAATCCTTCCACGCCCGCCAGCCAGACAATGGTATTCCAGGCCGCATACGTGATAATCACAGATAAAACAATAACCCGGCTGGCCGTTTTTGTAATAAACAGGTAAATGCCGCCGATGCAGATTAATACCGCACTGGTGACGCCCATGGTTCCGGCAATATTGCCCACCAGTAATGCCCCTAAGGGTGGCGCCTGCCCTTCATGCTTCATGATGGCCATGGGTGTCGCGCCGGTAATCACCGCGGGGCTATCGCCGGTCGTCCAGCGATCCATCGCTCCCCACGTCCCGCCGCTCGACGGGTCCGCCGCCGGCGCCCACTGGGCCGTCAGGGCGACGGGAAAACACACATAAACAAACGCCCGCCCGGCCATAGCCGGATTAAAAATATTTTTCGCCCACCCCCCAAAAACCATTTTCGTTACCACCACGGCAAACAATATCCCGATGACGAGAACATGCCAGGGAACCGTTGGCGGCAAAATCAGGGCGTAAATGATGGCCGTAACGAACACCGCCTCCGACACCGGTTCCTTGCGGCTTCGGCAAAACAGCCATTCCGCCAAAAATCCCACCCCGCAGGCAACCGCCACCATCGCCAGAGACCGCCACCCAAAAAAGTACACCCCGCCCGCCACACACGGCCCCAGGGCAAACATCACCCGCCGCATCATCGGCTGTTTTTGCACAAGTTTTACAGGCTTTTTGGCTTCTACCATGATAGACAAGAGCTTTTATTATTAATTCAGGAAAATTCTCCGCATGATACTTATGGCTAATTATACTATGCTTGACAATAAAATCAAGCTGGCGATGAAGAGTGTAATTATTTATCATATCATGGGTTAACCGTTTAACCTTATCAATAAAAATATGAATTACAACCTGTTAACTGGAGATAACCATGGAATACGCAACGGGCAAACCCGGACGGGTGATTGTGGCTCGGTTATTCGAAGGCGAAGACCCCTACGCCTGCATCGAACTAATTGCGCGCCAGGAAAACATTCGTGCGGCCGCCGTGATGATTGTTGGTGGATTTCGCAAAGCCGAGGTTGTGGTCGGCCCAAAAGAAGAAAGGCCTGTACTTAAAGGCGACGTTCGCCGCTTCACCGGTCCCGGAGAAGTGCTCGGCGTCGGCACCATTTACCGAGATGCCGAAGGCCCCAAACTTCATCTGCATGGCGCTATGGCGCGAGGAGACAGTATCGTAGTTGGCTGCCCGCGCATAAGCTCACAAGTCTATCTGGTGCTGGAAGTTACCATCATAGAAATTACCGGCGTCAGTGCCGCCCGCCTGCCGGATAACGACATTGGCGTTAATCTGTTGCGGATTGATTCGAATATTTCCGATTAGTTTTGCGCCACAGGTTAGAACCGGCCAAGCTGTGCCTGAAAAAAGCGCGACCACCGCAGCGCATGCTTCAATAAATGAGCGGCCGCAACCGTACTTAGGGGGGCGTCCACATAAAATACTATATAGGGATTCTGTAATTCCATCATCAAAGGCGACCGAAAGGAGGGCAAGGCGGGCGGGGCGCCTTTCCAGAGTTTAACGGCGTCGTCAGGTTTGTCAGAGTATAACTTCCAGAATTTATCTATATTGCCAACCCCGGTACAAAAAAGGTTAAAATATTGAAACCGCCCTATCGGCCGGAACGTATCCCCTTGTAAGACAGCCATTTGAGGAAAAGGCTGCTTCCCCTGGTTTTTTTGCGGTAAACAACAAGCGGCAAATGTATAAGATTTTATGCTGCGATCTATTCCGGCGCCAATTTCATATCGTACCTCGCCAAGCATTACCCGCCGCTCGCGTAAGTGGCCATGAACAATATTGCAAAAACGCTGGGAATGCCCCAGATGCATAAGATGCAAGGCACAAAACCTGTCCGCCAGTCCAATCGTGTCGTAAGCGGTGAATTTCAGGCGCAAACGATGGGCCAATGCGGTAAATTGCCGCGTTCGGCGGCGAACCCTGGCCCATAATAAAACCACCCCCGCCCCCAGGACAATCAACAGCAGTATAAGAGCAGGTTGCATCACTTTGATAGTTTACCCATCTTTTCAAATAAAAAAATCTTTAACCCTGACTAATAAAAATTGTCATATAGAATAGTAAGGCACAACCTTATAGGCGAGAAAGTTGTGTACGAAAGGATTAAGGAGGTGCGACATGAAACGCACAAGATCATTACTTATTGCTATTATTGCACTTATGCTTTGCTGGCCGTTGGCCCAAGCCGACGCTGCACGCGGCGGCGGCCGAGGCGGCGGTGGTAATCGAGGCGGCGGCGGCAGCGCAGGTCGCGGCTCCCAGGGGTCGGCCAGCGCAAGAAGCAGCTCTTCGCGCTCTTCCGAAAGCAGGCAAAGTTCACCGCGTTCGTCTGTACAATCCCCTTCGGGTCGTTCCCGGCAATCCGGGATGAGTGCGCGCAGCTCATCAAGACCCGATTCATCCGCCTCTTTGAACCGCTCTTCATCAGGAAGCCGGTCCGGCCATTCGCGGTCAGGCGGGCAGCCGTCATCCCATGTTCGCAGCAATCAGCGGTCTGGCAGTCGTGGCGGCGATACTTATCATCGGAATCCCGGTTCAAACCGCGGTGGACAACGCCAAATCACCCGCCATGATTCCAGCCGAAGCCGTACGAACATAAATGTTAACATCAGCAGCAATAGCGGTCGGAGCAGAGGTCATTACTCCCGGCCTTATGGTGGCGGCATTCACATCGGCCGAACACCGGTATATGTCCATCACCCCCGTTATGGACATCGCTACCCCAATTACTACTACGTCCCCCGGCACGTGCGGCATCATTACTTCTACCGGCCCTACCGCTACCATTACGTTTACTTATACGGTTGCTGGTATCCCCAACGGTATGTGGTAACGGTGGACGCACCGCCGGTAACCGTTGTTGAGGTCCATCAACCCAGCGACCCCGTCATCATCCAACAGCCGGATTTACAGGCTTCGCGGCAGATGGATCTTATTGATCAGTTAATGCGCGACAATCAGGAAAATCGCCGCCAGGCGGCCCGCGATCTTGCCGAACTGCCCGGACCGGCTTCCACAGCGGCCCTGGTGGATGCCCTCGTCAACGACGGCAGCTTCGAAGTGCGTCGTCAGGCCGCACGGACGCTGGAAGACCTGGCGGATCCTATGGCTTATGAGGCACTGTCCCGCAGTGCAGCGGCAGACATGAACGAAGACGTCAGAAAAGCCGCCCAGGACGCCATGGACGCCATTGCCAAACATTATGACCGAAACACCTTAATCGCCAACAGACTTGTTCCGCCGATGAACACCGGAGAGCCGGAATTGGCCGAATATCTGGAAGATTTGCGGTACGGCGACTCCGAAGTCCGTAAAAAAGCGGCAGATAAACTGGACAAATATCCCGGCACTCAGACTGTAGCTGCTTTGCAAAATATATTAATCAACGATTACGACGACGATGTACGGGAAGAAGCCGCTGAAAGCCTGGGAAAACTGGGCGACCGCATGGCACTGGGTTTTTTGAGAACCGCCCAATATGACGATCCGGAAGACGATGTCCGGAAAGAGGCGGAAAAAGCCATCGAGAAAATCTATAACACCATACAATAAAAGAAGATACGTTCACGCGCGGCGGACGCGGTCGATTTGCAGAAATCGACCCGTCCGCTTTTTTATTGCCGCGGGCAAATTTTGTGGGATTTTTTGCTTGCCATTATCGCTATAGGGCTTAGTATAACTATAAGTCGGTTTCGGACCGATGGGGGCTTTCTCGTGCAGCGTCGCGAAACAAGGGCGTGCCTGTAAGGCTGCAAGGGTTAAAGCATTAGGTTATGCGCTAGCGGAATCTGGTCAATATAGGCAGAATTATGGGTAAAACACAGACACAAACCGTCGAAGGCTTGCTGGAAATCGTAGATAAAGGTCACGGCTTCCTTCGTAGCTTCAAATTTAATCTGGTATCTCGCCCCACCGATCCCTTTATCAGTCGGGAACTTATTCAGAAATATCACCTTAAAACAGGGTTATACTGTAAAGGTGAGACGGAAGGCGTACGCGGTTGCAATCCGGTCATCACGGAATTGACCGAGGCCAACGGCCGGGATCCGGATGAGTTTCTGGATGTTACATCTTTTGATGACTTCACGGTCGTGGACCCCTGCGAACGACTGGTGCTGGAAACCGGGCCGGAACCGTTGGGAACGCGCGTGATTGACCTGCTAACCCCAATCGGGAAAGGGCAGCGAGGCCTTCTGGTTGCCTCTCCCCGAACCGGTAAAACCATACTGCTTCAGCAAATCGCCAACGGCATCACGACCAATCACCCGGAAGTTGCCCTGATTGTGCTGTTAATTGACGAGCGGCCGGAAGAAGTCACAGATATGAAGCGAAAAATCTCCGGACAGGTTATTGCTTCCAGCAACGACAAAACCGTCGATAGCCACGTGCGTACCGCTCAATTGGGGCTGGAATATGTCAAACGCATGGTGGAATGCGGTAAAGACGTAGTAGTACTGCTGGATTCCATCACCCGGCTGGGACGGGCCTTTAACGCCTGGACGAAGTCGTCCGGCCGAACTATGTCGGGCGGAGTGGATATTCGGGCCTTACAGCTTCCCAAGCAAATTTTCGGCTCGGCGCGGAATTGCGAGGGAGGCGGATCGCTGACTATCATCGCCACGGCGCTAATTGATACGGGCAGCCGGATGGACGAGGTCATTTTCCAGGAATTTAAGGGCACGGGAAATATGGAGCTGGTGCTGGACCGCAATCTGGCCAACAAGCGCATCTGGCCGGCGATAGACATCGCCCAATCCGGCACACGCAAGGAGGAATTGCTCCTCGATCAAACCACGCTTGGGAAGCTGTACCGCCTGCGGCGACACCTGGATTCCCTGCCGGCGGGCCAGGATGTGACGATGCTGCTCAAGGCCATCAGCCAGCACAAATCCAACGCGGAATTCATCAACGCCCTGCCGTAACCATTGGCTATGCAGGCAAATAGCGAAGTTATTACGATAACAACGGCGGTTGTTGGGGATGCCGAAGAACTCTTGACGCTGCAAAAACTGGCCTATCAATCCGAGGCCGAACTCTACCACGATTTTACCCTGCCGCCGCTGATGGAAACCCTGGAACAAATGCGGCTCGAATTAAACCGGCAGACCGTCCTGAAAGCGGTGACCCATGGGCGAATCGTCGGGTCAGTGCGGGGACTTGATAAAGATGGCTCGGTGCTGGTTGGGCGATTGATCGTTCATCCTGATTTTCGCCGCCGCGGCCTGGGAACCCGCCTGATGGAGGAACTGGAAAACCGTTTTCCTCAGGCTAAATGCTTCCGCCTTTTTACCGGTCACATAAGTGAAGTACCTTTAAGCATTTATAAAAAACTTGGCTACCGCGAAATCCGCCGGGAACGCCAACATGAACACCTGACGTTGGTCTATATGGAAAAATCACAAGAACACTGAAAATCATCAATACTTATTACTCTTACGTACTATTTCCGGCCCAAATACCCCTTTGACTGACAATTGACAAACAATCATTTTTAGCCTAGATTGCATCGTTTTGGTAATTGGAGCGATATTTATGCCTTATAATATGGTCGTATTAGCCAAACAAGTGCCGGACACCAAGGCGGTGACGGGCAAGGCCATGAATGATGATGGGACGGTGAACCGGGCGGCGTTGCCGGCGATATTCAATCCGGAGGACCTCAACGCCCTGGAGTTGGCGCTGACCATCAAGGAACGCGGCGGCGGGACGGTAACCATTATGACCATGGGCCTGCCCAGCGCCTGCGAGGTGCTGCGGGCGGGACTGTGCCGCGGGGCGGATCGGGCGGTGCTGATTACTGACCGGCGGGCGGCGGCCAGCGACACACTGGCGACGAGCTATATTCTCAGTTGCGGCGTCAAACACCTCGGCCCGGTGGATATTGTGTTGTGCGGACGGCAGGCGATTGACGGAGACACGGCCCAGGTGGGGCCGCAACTGGCGGAAAAACTCGGCCTGCCGCAGGTAACTTATGTCGATGAATTGCTGGATGTCGACAACAGGACCATCACCGTCAAGCGGAACGTCACCAACGGCTGGGAAAAAGTGCGGTGCAAACTGCCGGCGGTGCTGACAATTATGGACACTGCCAATGAACCGCGACCGGCCGGAGCGCGGCTGACGATGCGCTATAAGAAGGCCCGCGCCAAGAGCGAACTGGCCAAAGAAACCGCCGCCGAACAGGCCGCCGCGCTGAAAAAATGCGGACTGCTCATCGACGAGTGGAACCTTGACGACATCAAGGCGGATCTCACGTGGTGCGGCCGTGACGGCAGCCCGACCAAAGTGCATCGCATTCAAAGCGTGGTGCTGACGGCGACTGAACATAAAAACATCGCCCCTACCGACGAAGGCATCCGCGAGATGATTCACGAGTTGAT
>CAZOCV010000061.1:0-1526 GCA_964578395.1 uncultured Pirellulales bacterium | reverse complement strand
GTTAATCGACAAGGTGAAGTATGGGTGTTTGCCGAGCAGCAGCAAGGCAAACTCTCTGATGTGCCGCTGGAGCTGTTAAGCAAAGGGCGGGAGCTGGCCCGCACACTGGGCGTAAAACTGGCGGCGCTACTGCCGGGCCATCAGGTCCAGTCGCTGGCGGCGGATTTGTTCGCCTGCGGCGCGGAAAAGGTGTATCTGGTGGACGATGCGCTGCTGGAAAATTACCAGAGTGTCAGCTACGCCAAAACCCTCTGCCAGCTCATTACCAAACACAAGCCCCAGATTGTCCTTTACGGCGCTACGCCCATCGGGCGCGACGTTGCCCCGCGCGTGGCGTCGGCGATGAAAGCGGGCCTGACGGCGGACTGCACGGATTTGCAAATCGGCGACTTCACGGAAACAAAAACCAAGGATGTCCACAAAAACCTGCTGCTGCAGATTCGCCCGGCGTTTGGCGGCAACATTATCGCCACCATCGTCAATCCCGACCGCTGGCCGCAAATGGCGACGGTGCGGGAAGGCGTCATGCCCATGCCGGAGCGCAACGGCAAAGGCACGGGCGAGATCGTCGTGGAAAAAGTGGCGTTATCACCGGAGGATCTGGCGATGGAAATTCTCGAACGCCATCGCACGGCGCGTAAGGTGGACCTTAAGGCCAGCCGGGTGATTGTCGCCGGCGGCGCCGGCATCGGCAGCAAGGAAAATTTCCGGCTGGTGTGGGATTTGGCCCATTGCCTGGGCGGCGCGGTGGGCGCCAGCCGCGCGGCGGTGGATTTGGGCTTTATCGATCATGACCACCAGGTCGGCCAGACGGGCACAACCGTTCGGCCGGCGCTGTATATCGCCGTTGCTCTCAGCGGCGCGATTCAGCATGCCGCCGGAATGAGCAGCGCGGCCAAAATCGTCGCCGTCAATAATGATCCTGACGCGCCGATTTTCCAATACGCGCATTATGGCATCGTCGGCGATTTTCAGGACGTACTGCCCAAAATGATTAAGGCCATTCGCACCAAACAGTAAAAACAGGCAAAAGATATTTTCGGAAAACAAACCAGGAAGAAATAACTTATTTTCACCATGAAGAACTTAGTGCGGCGTAGCCGCAACCAAACTCTAAGCCCTAAGCTCTAAATCCTAAACAAATTCAAAGTGAAAAACTCAAAGGTTCAAAATGAACATAACACCTTATCTAAAAATTAGTTATAGTCGTCGAAATTTAAAAACGTGCATAAAAAACAAGAAGTTGCAGGATAGTAGTACGAAGTGTTTAATTTCAAAATCCTAAACTCTAAATCCTAAACAATTCTCCATTAGGAAATTTTCAAATTGGGATTTGTTTAGAAATTAGTATTTGGGATTTAGGATTTTTCTTCGTGGTTCAAAAAAATAATTCGCAAAGAGAAATAACATGGCTAATTTTTATCTTGATAACGATGATATTCGCTTTCTGTTCCGCCACTATCGGCTTGGTGAGCTGGCCGACATCATGGAAGGCGATTATGCCGCCAGTAAAAAATATCCGTGGG
>CAZOCV010000060.1:14240-17190 GCA_964578395.1 uncultured Pirellulales bacterium | reverse complement strand
TTGCAGGCGGTGGGCATCCGCAGTTTCAATGACATTTTCAGCAGCAAACTGCTGGTGCTGGTCGATGGCCGGGCGATTTACAATCCTATTTTCGGCGGAGTGTTCTGGGATGTGCAGGATATCATCCTCGAAGATGTGGATCGCATCGAAGTGATACGCGGTCCCGGCGCGACGCTCTGGGGCGCCAATGCGTTCAACGGCGTGATTAACATCATCACCAAATCCGCCCAACAGACACAGGGAGCGTATCTTTCCGGCGGCGTCGGCACGGATGATCCCGGTTTTGGCGATCTGCGTTACGGCGGCACTCTGGGTGAAACTACCTGGTATCGCGTCTGGGGTAAATATTTCAACCGGACCGATTACGATTACACTCGCGGCGGTACGGCCCATGATGACTGGGATATGGGCAAAGCCGGCTGGCGACTCGACAGCCGACAGCCCGAAAATACCTGGCTGACCTTTCAGGGCGAGGTCTGGCACGGCGACCGTTTAGGCCAGGAATTACGACTGCCGACCGGCCACTTCAGCTTTACCCCCACGGTAGCGGACGGTCGAGCTTCGGGCGGCTATTCGTTATTTCGCCTTGACCGCGACCTCAAGCAGGAAAACGGCTGGAGCCTGCAGGCTTATTACGAGCGTACGGTGCGGAAGGAATTTAATCAGGTCGAAGTCCGCCGCGATACGGTGGACCTGGACGTTCGTCATCACCTGCCTTTCCTCGACGGCCATGAAGTACTCTGGGGTCTTAATAGCCGCCTGCATCACCATGCCGGCGAAGATGGTTTGGCGATTGCTTTTGATCCTCGCCAGCGCACGACTTGTATGATCAGCGGTTTTGTCCAGGACACCATCACTCTGGTGGATAATGAATGGTTCGCCATGATCGGTTCCAAAGTCGAACACAATGACTATACGGGCGTGGAAATCCAGCCCAGCGCCCGGCTGTGGTGGACACCCGATTCACGCCAGGTGGTTTGGGCGGCGGTTTCGCGCCCGGTGCATACGCCCAACCGCCTTGACAGCGACATTCGCCTGACTTTGGCGATGGTCGATCCGGGACTGCTGATGGGCGGTCCGGCGGCGGGATTTCTGCTGCCGATCCAGTTGCGGGGTAACGACAATCTGGACTCCGAAAAACTTACGGCCTATGAAATGGGCTATCGCGTCAATCTTACCGACCATCTGACCTGGGATACCGCCGGTTATTTCTATGATTACCAGGACATGATTACCTTCAGTGATATCAATTTGGGTACGTTCGGCAATTTAACCCGCGCTAAAAGCCTGGGTGTGGAAAGCACACTTGACTATCGGCCGCTGGAAACCCTGCGGGTGATGGCCAATTACAGTTATAACCATTCCAGCCTGGAAGATGACTCCACCAACATAGCTCCCAAGGCCGCTCAGAATATGGCCCGTCTGGCGGCATTCTGGGACATTACCCAAAACCTGGAATTCAATGGCGTTTTGTATTACAACGACAATCGCAATCGCCATTGCGGCGCTTTCCCCTCCTTTGTTCGGCTGGATGCGGGGCTAACCTGGCGGCCGACCGAGAATCTCGAACTGGCGCTCTGGGGCCAAAACCTTGCCTCCGAGCATCGCGGCGACAGTTTCGATCCGTTTATGGTTACTCGTGAAGAGATTCCCATGTCGCTGTATTTTCAGGCGACGCTGCGGTTTTAGAGCGATTGTGCCGCATTCGGTCAAACGTTTAGGACGGTGTTCGTTGACTCCCGGCATTCGCTCCAGGAACCATTGTCTTCCTCGGTAACACCGTTTGCCCGCAAGGACTTTCCCCGCTCCCTTGACCATAACCATCCGATGGGCGACAATGGTATCATGTCTCTGACGCCGCGACTGGTGTTGTGTGCCTATTACGAAACGCTGCATCAGCAGCTCATCTCCCGCCGTGATGAACTGCTGGGGGCCGCCCCGGCGCTGGTGAAAGCAGAACTTATCCAACGTTTCTCGCCCTATACGCCCGAACAACGGGCCGCCTACACCGAAGCGGTTGAAGCTTTTCTGGATGAACGTATCGAAATGTATAATCCCATCGGCGCGCAATACGCCATCGGCGACGCCGACCCCGCCGATGCCTTCGAATTGCAACTGGAACTGGAATGGTACGATGCCCGCGCGGAATATGCCCGTCTGGCCGCGGCCGCCCGCAAACTTATCGCACCAACAATGACCGACGCCGACCTGCCGCATCTGGCCGCCAGGCTTATCCGCCGCTGCGGCGCCTGGCCGGACGCCAGCATCATCGCCGCCTATAACGCCGCACCCGCCCCCAACTATCTGCCTGATTACGTCCTGGCCCGCCTGATCGAGCAGCACCTTTGCGCCGACGGCGGGACCGACCACCCTGCCTCAGCACCCCCGGATAAGCCCGTATCAGAATAAGACACCCGCCTCCCTGCCCCCGGATACCGCCATAAATATTGCCCTTGTTTACACCCCGGCCCCGGTTACAATACCAACATGGCTCTTCAAGGGCGCTCCCGCCCTGAAAACCATCCTTAAAGTAGCATTGCGGTATATTTGGAGACTACATGCGAATAGCGCTTATCAATCCCGTGGCCCGGCGGACCCGTGGTTATCATAATTGCGGCAGTATCACCCCGCAACTGGGCTTGCAGGTGCTGGCGCGGCTGACCCCTGACGAACACCAAGTGGACATCATCGACGAGGCTTGCGGGAGTGATCAAACACTAAACCTGTTACAAAAAGGTTGTTACGATCTGGTGGGGATTACCGCTTATACCAGCGGGGCGACGCGCGCTTATGAACTGGCGGCATGGTGCCGCGCGCATAAAATTAAGTGCATTATGGGCGGGCCGCACGCCTGGGCCAGACCCGATGAGGCTCAGGAGTATTTTGACGCGATTGCCCTGGGCGAATGCGATGAAATCTGGCCAAATATCCTCGCCGATGCCGCCGGGGG
>CAZOCV010000060.1:0-14140 GCA_964578395.1 uncultured Pirellulales bacterium | reverse complement strand
CTGGGCCAAAGAACTGCTTACGGCCATCTGTGAACGCGGTAAAAAACGCCGCTGGTTCAGCCAGACCACCATTAACATGGGCGATGATCCCGAAGGCCTGAGGTTGGCCTATAAGGCCGGATGCCGGGGCATGCTCATCGGCTTTGAAAGTTTTAATCTCGAAAATCTGCGCGAATGCCACAAGGGCCTTAATCGCAAATATGCCGACCATTATCGCGGCATGGTCAAGGCGTTTCACCGGGCGGGCATCTCGGTATTCGGGGCGTTTATCGTGGGTTTGGATCAGGACGATGAAAATACCGTCTCGCACACCATCGAGCAGGCGGTGAAACTCGGCATCGACATTATTCAAATCACCAACATGACCCCCCTGCCGGGCACGAAACAGTTCGACCGTTATAGGGCCGAACAGCGCATCTTCGCCGACAACTTCCCCGCGGACTGGGAGCGATTTACCTTTGTGGAAACGGTGTACCATCCCCGCAAAATCACTGCCCGGCAACTGGATGAATCCATCTATGAATTGCGGCAGGCGGCCGCCAGCATTAACTGGACCTGGAAACGCTCATTGCGGACGTTTCTCAATACCCGCTCACTGAGCACCACCCTGTTCGTGCACAACGTCAACACCCAGTTCGCCCGCCTCGCCCGCGCCATCAGCCCGCAGGATGAAGCCAACTTCGGCTTCACCCCCACCCTCAACCCCCGCACCCGCCGCATCCATCGCGCAATGGGTCTGCGAAATAATATATAATTTCGGCAAAATCCTGCAAATAGACGCGATTGTTTTGAGTTAATATTGATCCAGATTATCTAAGTTCTCGTTATAGGCAATGACATGCTCGCGTCGTTGCTGGGGCGTCCAGGACGCCACCAAAGAATCGACGTATTGTATTTCCTGATTGACGATAGCCGCCCATTCCGCGGCAGGCTTCTCCGCGTTATTATGATAAAAAGCTAGTAAATTAGCAAATTCGCCATCGGTTTTGTCATTATACTGATCCCAACGCCCCTGTTGCTCAACCACCCAGCATGCCACATCAAACATATAATCGTCATTTTGAATACATTGAGCGATTTTCACCTCATTCAACGCCATCGTATTTTGAGCGGCAGAGTCGTCCATTCCGGAAAAAGAGACAAAAATAATTATTAAACCCAGCCCCCACATAAGCGTTGGTTTCCAGGTATCACTTATATGGGTTAAAAAGAAAATCAAAGCGACTATATCCACAAAAAAACAACCCAAACCCCATAAAGTGCCTTCCTCGCAGGCAACTTTCAAAAACCATAACCTTCCGGTAAGAATTAAGACAATACCTATGACAACACCAACAACGTTCAAACTGGAAATTATGCCCGATGATAGTAAAGCATAACCACCGATACCAGCGATCAAAGCAATGACAATACCGGCGATAATCTTCACCGGCCTGGAAATACCGGAAGCTTTTTGTCCCTTGACGGCAGCAGGCTTTTCCAGTTGCAGGCGAACCTGATGGCCGCTTTTAAAATTGTATCCGCAAGTCACACACAAAACGGCATCATTGGCACATGGGCGCCCACAAGTCGGACAAGTATTACCTCCAGCTTGAAACATTCCATGAGTTACAGCTTGAGATGAAGTCATGGCAGCTACAGCAGCACCCTGGGCGGCGCCTTTGAGCAGATCATCCGTCCAGATAAGCTCATTTTCCTGGCTGGCCGCGGCGACCGGCTGGGCTACCTGGGCCGGAGGGGCCGGCACCGGAACTTTGGCCGGCTCCTTGCATTGGGGACACCGCACCATCTTGCCGGCGTAATTTTCGGGAACGCCGATTTTCTTTTGGCAACCGCTGCAATGAAACTTAATCATGGCTCGTCTCGTCTTTTATCAGGTTACGACTTCCTCAAATCACCAACCGCCTGGAAAATAAAATATCCATATTTAAAGTGTCGGAGCCGACCAAAAGAACTTTCACCAAATCAGGGACGCCCCGACAATCGAAGAATCCCATTTTTCGATCACAGATTGTGAGATTTCGAGCCTTATTATATGTAACTTGCGCCTTGAACGCAAATTAAAATCACGACTTGAGGATATTTACTATCTCATGTAAAATTTATATTATACCCCGGCAATAGACAAAGTAATGATCATATCTTCGCTTGGTATAAGCAGTTAAGTTATAATTGCCGGCAACGCATAATCCCTTCTGTTTACAGGACGTTACCAGACCAGCTTATTCTGGTAATGGCGATACAGCAGACCCATGGTGCGCATGGCGTAGAGCCACAGGCACATGCCCCCGGCCTGACTGGCTATGGCCAATAATAACCACCTGCCTAACGTGTCATTTTGCGAACCGGCCAAAACGACAAACGACATATACCATGCAAAAGCACAGCCATATAAACACACACAACACACCAGATACGGTATGAACGTGCCGATAATGGAGCGTACCACCAGATCCGGCCGGGCCGAGGCCAGGCTTTCACCCAACGCCATGCATAGTAAAATCATCGGCCAGAAAAACAACCCCGCCACGGCCGTACCGATAAGCACCACCGGCATGGACATATCATCCAAGCCGCCACCGAACTTTATGCCTCTTACTGCCAGGTAAATCAACGTCACTACAAAGGGTAAACACGCGTAAATGAAACTGGCAATCCAAAGCAACAGGGGATGCAGAACGTCTTCCCAAAAATCCGTAATGCCGGGGAAGTCCGGCAGTTCATCACTGCCGTCAGCGGTTTCCACCACTACACTGAACATGTAAGCGCACCAGTAACCACACGCGATAATTTTCCCCAATAACATAAACCAACCAAAAACTGGCGCATTCATCAAAATACCGAGAATCAACAGGAAAAACAGTTTGATTCCGTCGCCGATACTGTGAACGGGTGATATCAGATGTATCAAATCCCCTTGAAACGAACGCCTGGATTTCTCCTGTTCCTCCTGGTCGCGTTTGCCCCCGCCGACGTAACAGCCGCAGATGCTGCAAAGATTGGCGGTTCCGGTGACTTCCGTGCCGCATTTGGGGCATTTTCGCACAGACGGAGTCGGCGGCGGGACAACATGCGAAGATGTCGGCGTGGGTATCGGCCGAGACGTTGGCTTGAGCAGGTCGTCGGTCCAGACCAGGCGGTTTTCTTCATCCTGCGGCGACAGCATTTCCATAGTCTGCAAAGGAACAGGGTTATCGGTGCTGCTTCTAACTGGTGAATCTGCCGCAATTTGGGATTGCGGGGAGGGTGCTGCCAAAGGCACTATCACCGTCTTGTGGCATTGCGGACAACGAACGCGCTTTCCCGTGTAATCGTCCGGCACGGCTATCTTTTTCTGACACCCATCGCAACGAAATTTAATCACACCCGACCTGCTTTCGTATCAACTATGTATTACCTGCAAACATTACCGATATTTAAGACGCATGAAGGAAAAAAATATTTAAACGTTTTGCGTGTGAATTGAACTTAATTTTACCTGTGAATCAGAACTACATCAAGCCAGCTCGGCAAGAAAAGTTATATTTCTCTGATGTATCTGCCGAAAACAGTACCATGACTTTACTATATATTTTTCTAACTCTTTATATTATATACAGTTATAAAATTTTCCAAAAGTTAGGCATAGACTTTGCTATTGGGTGTCGTTATACTTCGCTATTGAACGCCTGAGAAAGAACTTTACGGTATCGGTCGTGCTAGGCGGGGTGTTAGCGGTACCCTGAACTCGTAATCCGCTATAGCGAGGCTGAATGCTTTTTTGAGGGGCGATGGCGTCGGGCCTATATTGTGCCAAGTGGCGTTGATCGCCGGGTCCCATGCAAGCTGACGGCGTGAACCGGGTCAGGACCGGAAGGTAGCAGCCCTAAGCGAATCGTTCGGTTGTGCCGTGGGGCCACCCGGCGGGAGCTAACTGGCCGACACACCCGATAAAATCGTTTCGAGGAAAAGTGCACGACCGTTTTTTTTGATATATAAGGTGGCGAGGGCATCCTGCCCTCGTTCTTCCGAACCGCCAACAGCGTTTATGACGCGACGAAAGACCGCGGGCAGGATGCCCGCGACACGAAAAGGTATGTCTTACACGGTTCTGGCAAGACGGTATCGCTCGCAAACCTTTGATGATGTCATTGGTCAGGAGGCGGTGTCGCGCACGCTCAAAAATGCCCTGGCGACGGACCGGGTGGCGCATGCGTATTTGTTCACGGGCACGCGCGGGGTGGGCAAAACGACGATGGCCCGGATACTGGCCAAAGCCATGAACTGTCTGTCGGCCAAAGCGCCGACGCCGACGCCGTGCGGCAAATGCGATCTGTGCCAGGCGGTAGCCGAAGGCGAAGATATCGACGTCATCGAAATCGACGGCGCCAGCCATACGGGGGTGGATAACATCCGCGAACTGCGGCAGAACGCCGGCTATAAACCCGCGCGAGCGCGGTTCAAGGTGTATATCATTGACGAAGTGCACATGCTCAGCACCAGTGCGTTCAACGCTCTGCTGAAAACGCTGGAGGAGCCGCCCGATCACGTTAAATTCATCATGGCGACGACGGAAGCCAACAAGGTGCCGGCGACGATACTGAGCCGGTGCCAGCGGTTTGATTTTCGTAATATCGGCCTGGACGACATCGCCGGACAGATTGAGAAAATCATCATAGATGAAAAGATGCAGGCCGAAGAGGGTGTGGCCCGGCGTGTGGCGCGTCTGGCGCGCGGGTCAATGCGGGACGCCCTGAGTCTGCTCGACCAGCTTATGAGTATGGCCGAAGGCAAACTCACACTGGAATTGCTGGCTGATTTGCTGGGCACGCCGCGCACGGAGCGTATAACGGCGGTGGCCCAGGCCTTGGCGGCCAACGATCCGGCCCAAACGCTGCAGGAACTGGATCACGCCCTTAATGAAGGCCTGGCGCCGGATCAACTGGCCGAAGCGCTGCAGCAGCATTTCCGCGACCTGCTGGTGATGCGGCAGTGCGGGGCGGAAACAGACCTTATTGATGTTGATGATCCGAAAATCCGCGAAACCTTCGCGGCCCAGGCCCAGGCCTTCGATGACACGACGCTGGTATATTACATCACCGTGACGGAGGAGCTGCGCCGCAGCCTCAAGTCCGGCGCCGCGGGCCGGCCGCTGCTGGAAGCGGGGCTGGTGCGCATGACGTCCGTGGAGCGATTCAGCGATACGCGCCAGCTGCTGGAACAGCTTAGCCAGACGGGAACAGCGCCGATGGCGACAGCGCCTGCCTCAACTCGGCCGATAACCGCTTCACGGCCGACGGCAACAACAACCCCGCCCGCCGCACATTCGGTGAATGCTTCGGCAACCATAAAAATAAATATCCCGGCCGCTGAATCAGCCGCCTGGACGCCGCCGAGTGTATTGACGCTGGACTACTTCCGCGAAAACTGGAACGACATCATCGCCCAATTGCAGCAGCGCGACGGCAAGCATCTCACGCGCTATCTCGGCCCGGCCATACCCACGGCGTTTGCCAATCATCAATTAACCCTGGGCTTCAGCGACGCCGACAAAGGCATGCGGCAGTATCTCACGAGCAAACCGGATACGCTCCAGGAAGCGAATCAATGGCTGTCGGACGTATTGGGCCATCAGATAAATCTTGATATCGAGAAAACGGCGGTTGGAGAGTCGGCCCTGCCAACACCGGCTTCAACACCAGCGCCGCGACGACAAGGCTTTTCGCCCGGCGCTAAACCCAGCGCCGCGGAAGTTAACGCCGCCATGAATGACGCCAACGTCCGGCGCGTGCAGGATATTCTGGGCGGCAAAGTCAAAAACGTGGAACGGCTCCCTGGTCCGCATACGGCCGAATAGTTTATGTTTTCGTACAGGACGAGGCGAAACGATATGAAAAATTATAAACTCACCCGCCTGGACGAAAACGAGGAAACCCGTCAAAAACTGCTGTCTTATTGCCGGCTCAAGACGGGAGAGATTTGGACCGATCCCCGGCAGGGGCACAAGGTGGCCTGCATAGACGCGGCTGATGCAGATCAGGTCAAAAAGCTGATGGAAGGCCGTAAGGCAACTCTGGCGATCCATGATCCTCCGTATAATCTGGTCGCCTTTGAAACCCGTCCGCTGGAAGCTTTCATTTCCTGGTGCCGGCAATGGATAGTCAATACCTCCCGGTCCCTGACGGAAGATTCCTCGCTTTATATCTGGCTGGGCGCAGCTCAAAACGACGGCTTCCAGCCGCTTGCTGATTTTATGATTATGATGCGGGAGTTTCCTGAATTTGCGTCGCGTTCCTTTATCACCCTGCGCAACCAGAGAGGCTACGGAACGCAGAAAAACTGGATGGCGGTCCGGCAGGAATGTCTGTTTTATGTCAAGGGCGATCCCGGCTTTACGGTGCAATATACGGACATACCGAAAATCCTGCGGGGGTATTACAAAGACGTTCATGGAAAAACCACCGAAAATCTGGAACGCAGCAAATCGGAAAATATTCGTCCGGGCAACGTATGGGTGGATATTCAGCAGGTTTTTTATCGCATGGAGGAAAACGTCAACGGCTGCTATGCCCAAAAACCTCTTAAGAGCATCGAACGCCTTATGCTCGCCAGCTCGAAGAAAAGCGACCTGGTCCTGGATTTCTTCGGTCATTCCGGCACCACGCTTATCGCCGCCGAGCAGCACCAGCGAACGTGTTTCATCGCGGATAATGATCCCGTTTACTGCGAAATTATGCTCCGGCGTCTCGAACGCTTTCGTCACTGCGGCCTGACGGGCTGGCAAAACGGCCATCCCTTCGAGCAGGAGCTGCACGACGCGGAGGAAACCGGAAAACTCGTACTGGAATTTTCGAGAAATGCCCATAACATCAAATGCAAAGTAAAGACGTGTTAGGCAACATCTTTTAGAAAGGTGATAAATATATGGGACTTGGTGATCTTGCAAAAATGCTCGGCCAAATGAAGAATCTTCGCGCCAATGTGGAACAGTTCAGGCAGCAAATGGAGACGAAAAGCGTCAGCGCCTCCAGCGGCGGCGGAATGGTTACGGCAACGGTGAACGGACTGAGTGAACTCAAAAGCCTGAAAATTGATCCGGCGGTGTTCCAAACCGGCGATACGGAAATGCTTGAGGATTTAATCGTCGCCGCGGTCAACGCCGCCGTAGGGCAAAGCCGCGAAGAAATGAAACAGAACGCCAGCTCGCTGACAGGCGGAGCGGATTTTCCCAACCTGGATAAAATGCTCGAAAACCTCGGTCCCATGATGCAATAACAGGGTAACGCCATGAGTCAGGCCCACACCAAAAGTCTTGAAGAATTGATGAAGCAGTTCACCCGCCTGCCGGGCATCGGCCCGCGTACGGCGGAGCGACTGACGTATCACATTCTTAAAACCCCGGCGGAGGAAGCCCTGAAACTGGCTCAGGCTATAAAAGAGGTCAAAACCAAAATCCGCCGCTGCAGCATCTGTTTTAATCTCAGCGAGCAGGACACGTGCGACATCTGCCGGGATGAACGCCGCGATCATGGAGTCATCTGCGTGGTGGAGCAGGCAAATGACCTTATCAGTCTGGAGTCAACAGGCCTATGCGGATGGGTTTATCACGTATTAGGCGGCCGCATCGCCCCACTGGAAGGCGTTTCGCCTGATGATCTGACCGTCGATGCCCTTGTCAAGCGCATTAAGGCCGGCAACGTCAGCGAAGTCATCCTGGCGACCAATCCCAATCTCGACGGCGATGGTACGGCCTTATACATTAGCTCTTTGCTAGCCGAATTCCCCATAAAAGTGACCCGCCTGGCGCGAGGTCTGCCCAGCGGCGGAAGCATTGAATTCGCCGGAAAGCAGATATTATCAGACGCCATAATTCATCGCACCCGGCTGGATTGACTCAACCGGCTTTAGCGCAAACAGTTAGCGATATTTTCCGGTAAAATCCGCCCCGAAAAACGCCGATAGCAAGTGTAGAACAGTAGTGCTGGCAACGCCCGATAATAATTGGTATAATAATACAATGGCAAACGTTCCGAGGGCAAATCGCCCAGGCCAAACGGAGAATGACGAATGAGACTGGATGTATCACAACAGATGCGCATGGACCAGAAGATGGTCCTCGCACCGCGCATGATCCAGTCGATGGAAATTCTTCAATTGCCGCTTTTGGCCCTGCAGGAGCGTATCGAGCAGGAAATGCTGGCCAACCCGGTTCTCGAGATGGAAGAACCCGCCTCGACCGAACTGGAAACACCAGTAGAAACTTCTGATGCCGCCGGGGATGCTGACGACCGGGAAAAAGACCTTTCTATCAGCGAAGACCGCAACAAAACCGATGATTTCGAGCGGCTGACCAATATCGGCGACGATTATGATGATTACATGAATCGTTCGAGCTATGCCAAGGCCAAACGCACCGATGAGCCGGATCGAAAATTCGAAGCCATGCAAAATACCGCCGCACCGGCGCAATCGCTCAATGAATACCTGCATAAACAATGGGGCCTGATTGACTGTGAACCGCTGCTGCACCGGGCCGGCGAAACGATTATCGACTTTATCGAGGACACCGGCTATCTCCACACCCCGCTGGAAGTTATCGCCGAACATGTGCGTCAGCCGGTATCAGCGGAAATCATGGCGCAGGCGCTGGCGCTGGTGCAGCAACTCGACCCGCCGGGCGTGGGCGCGCGCGACCTGCGGGAATGCCTGCTGCAACAGCTACGTAATGACGACGGCGATCATGATCGCAGTTTCGAAATCGAACTGGTGGAACATCACCTCAAGGATATTGAAATGAACCGTTATCCGGCCATCGCCAAAAAAACCGGCCGGAGCATGGCGGATATTCAGGCGGCGATTAAAAATCTTTCGCGGCTGAACCCCCGGCCGGGATTGCAAATCGGCCGGCAGGCGGCCCCTTACGTCCTTCCCGACGTGATTGTGGAATATGACGAGGCAAACGATGTTTACACCGCGCGGCTGACGGACGGCTCCTCGCCCAGTCTGAAAATCAGCACGATGTACGCCGACATGATTCGCAGCAAACAACTGCCTTCCGACGCCAGGGAATTTCTGCAAAACAATGTACGCAGCGCCCGCTGGCTCATTGACGCCATTCAACAGCGCCGGGCGACGCTGATGCGGGTGGTTAACCATGTGATAACCCAGCAGCGGGATTTCTTCGATCACGGCCCGTTGTATCTTAAGCCGCTGCCGATGGTGGAAGTGGCCAATGTATTAGGTATTCACGTGGGCACGGTGTCCCGCGCCGTCAGCGGTAAGTATATGCAAACGCCGCTGGGCATTTATCCGCTGCGTTACTTTTTCAGCAGCGGCACCGAAACCGCCCAGGGCGACAGCGTCAGTTGGGACGCGGTGAAAGCCAAACTTCAGGAAATCATCGACGGCGAGGATAAGCAAAATCCCTTCGGCGACGACGCCCTCGTGGGGGAACTGGCCAAACACGGCATCACTCTCGCCCGCCGCACCGTCGCCAAATACCGCGACGTACTGAACATCCCCCCCGCCCGCCGCCGACGGCAATATAGCTGAGAAATCGGGACAATAATTATCACAAGCACGTTGCCTGGTTGCACAAAACAGAGGTCGTAATGGAATTTTTCACCGACTGCTGTATGAATCATGCCAGGATAAAATGGATAACACCATTGCCCCTCCCGGCACCCGTCATTAAACACCGGATATGACGGGTCCTCGCCCGCCTTTGTTTCATAATTTATCGGGCTTACCCCTTTGCATCTTCAATAACGGTGGTTTTCGGCTCATTTATGTCATTACGGTTGCGCCAACGCCGCCATAGTTCGCGGAAACCTTCGGCGTCTGTAAGTCCCTGCTTTTGCTCAAGCGCAGGACCGGGTTTAAGGGAGAAATCACCTTCGGATGACGCCGCGAAACAAGGATCGGCCAGGATAGAATCACTGACTTTATCCATATTTTCCGTATCCATTTTGTTTTTCCAGAAGGTATTGCGTTGACAGGAACTGCCGCCGTCGCCGCCTTCAATGAACATAATGCAGCCTTTGTCATTACCTTGTAATATGTTGTCATGAATGTGGAAACGGCATGTTGACCGCATCCCGACACCGGCATACACCGATTCTAAAATCACGTTATGGCCGATCTCGCAGACTGACTGGGCGAAACCGTCGATAGCGGTGGCATTCCGCACGAAAATATTGTTGATGATGGTTCCCTGAGCGCTGCGGTTACCAAGATAAACACCGCGATTGGCATTTTCGATGATAAGATTGTCTTTCATCGTGAGTTGTCCGCCGGTGCTGCGAACACCGTGGAATTTCGAACCGGTCACGATGCTGCCGGTCACGTCGACGTTAGCACCGGTATAGAGCATAATCCCCTGGTGGCCGCTGTCCATCACCAGCGAGTTTTTCACCGAACCGGACGTGCCTTCGCCGAATGAAATGGTATATTCGTATCCTTCAAAGCGGCACGTGTCGATATCCAGCTTGGAAAAACCTTTTGCATAGACAGCCGAAGGACAGCGCTGGGGATTGCCCAAAGGCAATACACAACAGTTGCGCATGGTAAGATGGCCGTCCTTAATGGCGATGGCAAAAGGCGCGGGATTTTCTTTATCACTGGTGGCCAGTTGCCATTTGATCGTCAAGTTTTCCAGGATAACCGCCCCTTTGCCTTTGAGGTCTATCGCCAGCGCCGGGCTGTTACTGGTCACTTCCACTATGCTGCCCTGGCGCGACTGACCCTTGATGGTTAAAGGTTTGTTGACGGTCAGCGGCTGGGCATGAACGCCATCGGGTACAATTATCGTAGAGTCAGGATGGGCGGCGTCAATCTGTGACTGTAATGTATTTCCATGCATTGTAGCCGGTGGTGCCGATCCTTGTGCATCGGCATTGCCGGTTTTTTCCAGTATGGCGCGTATCATCCAGTCACCTTTATCATAAGGCCTTAATTCGCCTCCGGGCAAACCCATAAATGAATTACCGCTGGAACTTTCATCATAGTACATGTAAATACCTTTGGTCTGATGCGGATCAAATCCCAGGCAAATATAAAATTCCTGCGGTAACTCGGTAGGTTCAACTTTTAAATCCGCCCAGCGGGTTTGGCCGCGTGCCCGGAATAATGCATACGGAAAGGAAAATTCTTTGAGCGGCTGAAAATCCTTATCGCACAACCAGGCCGTAAAATTTTCCTCTGGCGGAGCATATTCACCGTAACGCGAGCCGAAGAAACGGATGGACGTAAGGACGTATCCTTCTTCGGGAACAGAAAACCGCACCACATGGCCGCTGCCGGCACTGCTAAGTTTACTCGTGAATTTGCCATCATCATGGGATAATGTCAGTCTTTTACCTGATGAGGTCTTTGTCTGGTTGAGTTTCTCCAATTCCTGGCGCGCTTTGGCAACGATAGTTTCTTCGCCGGAATATTTACTGACGACGGTGTTGAAAAACTCAGCCGCTTTGACGGTATTGCCCTTCTTGAGATGACACAATCCCAAGCGAAACGCCGCCTGGGCGGCAAAAGGCTTCCCGGGTTCAGCGGCGTCCAGAACCATCTGGTACAAACTCATGGCTTTATCCAGATCACCGCTGATTTCCTCGGCATATACCGCTTCCTGCAGGAGGATGCCGGGTTGTTTGAGTACGGCTGCGTCTGAGAACGCATAAAACAGGCCGCAAAGACAAAAAATTGCGATAATAAATACTTTCCTTTTCATGACCGATACTCCCTAAAATTATAAGGTTATCAATTGTACCCGATAACACGTTTTCCACACAACTTTCTATCTTTACAGACGTTACGATTTCGTTACCGTTTCATTCTTTTTTGAATTTTTTTTTATAAATGTCCTTTTGCAACCCCCCATCTACTCTTTCTGTCGATAAAGGTTGCCCAAGCAATGATTTATGGTAAAATGCTCCGACTGAAAATATAATCCAATATCCAATAAGAGGATATGCCATGTTACGCGAGCCGACGGAAAAACTGCTGAGTAAAACGGACCTGAGTTTCAGCGAGGCGCAGGCGGCGCTGAATTCGATACTTGAGGGGCAATGCGAGCCGGCGGCGGTGGCGGGGTTTTTAACCGCGCTGGCGGCCAAAGGCGAAACGGCCCAGGAAGTGGCAGGTATGGCCCGCGCGATGCGGGATCACGCCGTGCCCGTCCGGCCCAAGACCGGGCCGCTGGTCGATATTGTGGGGACGGGCGGAGACCACTCCGGCACATTTAATATCAGTTCCACCGCCTCCCTGGTCGCCGCGGGCGCGGGCGTGCGTGTGGCCAAACACGGCAACCGGGCTATCACCAGCCAGTGCGGTTCGGCCGACATCCTCGCGGCCCTGGGGGTGAAAATTGACGCCGCTCCGGCCGTCATCGAACGCTGCATCGACGAAGCGGGCATGGGTTTCATGTTTGCGCCGAGCCACCACCCCACCATGAAATACGTGCAGCCCATCCGCAAAGCTCTGGGGTTCCGCACGGTGTTTAACATTTTGGGACCGCTGGCGAATCCGGCAAGCGTGCCGCTGCAAATCATCGGCGCGGCCAAACCGTACCTGCTGCCCGTCATGATTGAGGCGCTCAAACTTCTGGGTGTGCGCCGCGCGATGGTGGTGCACGGCGACGGCACGGATGAATTCACCATCTGCGGACCAACGGACATGATGGAACTGCGCGATGGCGAAATCAGCCGCCATACCATCGATTATAGTGATTACGGTTTCGCCAGGGCCAGCCTCGATGACCTCAAAGGCGGCACGCTGGAAGAAAACGCCGCCATTGCGCGCGGCATTCTCGACGGAAAAATCACCGGCCCCCGCCGCGACATCGTGGTGCTTAATGCCGCCGCGGCCATTATGCTCGCCGGCGTCGCCCCCGGCATAACTCAGGGTGTCGCCGCCGCCCAGGCCAGCATCGATTCCGGCAAGGCCAAAGCGGTTTTGGAAAAAATGGCGGCAATTTCTCATGGTTGAACGCGCCAAGGTAAAAATCTGCGGCATTACCCGCCTCGACGATGGCCGATGTGCGGCATCACTGGGCGCGAATTTTCTCGGCTTTAACTTTTATCCCTCCAGCCCGCGTTATCTTACGCCGGAAGAAGCCCGTGATATCATCGCCGTGCTTCCCGCCGGCGTCGCGGCCGTGGGTCTGTTTGTGAATGCCACGTTAGAAACCATTCGGCAAACGCTGGCGGTTTGCCCGCTGCCGTGGGTGCAGTTGCATGGCGATGAAGATGCGGATTTCTGCCGCCGCGCCGCTCACCTCGGCGTTAAGGTTATCAAGGCTCTGCGTATCCGCCGGGCTGATGATTTACAACAGGCCGCTTCTTTTAATACGGACGCTATCCTGCTCGATGCGTATCATCCCAACTTCTACGGCGGCACGGGGGAATGTTTTGATTGGACGTGGTTGAACCACTTGAATAAAAAAAATATTTTTCTCGCCGGCGGCCTCTCGCCCGACAACATACAGGATGCCCTGGCGACCGGCGTCGGCGCGGTGGATGTGTGCAGCGGCGTGGAAAGCCGACCGGGCATAAAAGACCACGACAAACTTTCTCTGCTTTTTAAACGAATAAATGACTATTATGGTTCACGGTGATATCCTGCTTTTCGGCGGCTCTTTCGACCCCGTGCATAACGGCCATCTGGCTATTGCCCGCGCGGCGGCGGAACTGCTGAAGGTGGAAAAAACATATCTCATCCCCGCCGCCCTGCCGCCGCACAAAATCGGCCAAACACGAACCCCCATTCACCACCGCCTGGAGATGCTGCGACGGGCCATCGCCGACGATAAAAACCTGGATATTTCCGCCTGCGAAGCCGAACGCCCCGGCCCCAGCTACACCATCGACACGGTGCGTTATTTTCGCGCGATGCTTGGCCCCCAACCGCGCATCTTCTGGCTGGTCGGCGGCGACAGCATCCGGGATTTGCCCACCTGGAAAAATATCGCCCAACTGGCCGATGAGTGCATTCTCGTTACGGCCCCTCGCCCCGATTGCCCCATCGACTGGTCACCCCTGGAAAACGTTTTGTCAGAACAACAAATCACCCAAATGAAAAATTACGTCCTCGCCACCCC
The DNA here is from genome assembly GCA_964578395.1 of uncultured Pirellulales bacterium. Classification (GTDB taxonomy): domain Bacteria; phylum Planctomycetota; class Phycisphaerae; order Sedimentisphaerales; family SM23-30; genus JAFGBA01. Next base: position 69 of record CAZOCV010000060.1, on the reverse strand, counting down.
GCAAGTTGACATCTCCGCCACCGACCTTCGCCGCCGCATCGCTAAAAACCTCCCCATCGACCATCTCAC
>CAZOCV010000059.1:3985-17230 GCA_964578395.1 uncultured Pirellulales bacterium | reverse complement strand
GCTGGAAAACCACACCGCCGTCGCCTATGGCGGTGTCGCCCACTTCCAGGGCGCGAAAACCGTTGGCCAGAGTAATCGTTCCCGACGGCGGAATGTAGGTTCTCGTGCCGATCCGCAGCGATTTAATGGCGGTGTCGGCAAAGATGCCGAACGGGTCCGGATTCACTTCGCCATCGCCCAGCACCGCACCCAGAATGACCGAGCCTATATTGCTGATGCCATCGGCGGGATAATCACTACCGTCCATATCGCCGAACAGATTATTGTTGCCGGGATGCACGCCCGCGGCCACAACCGAATTCCATAACAAGCCGATATTGACCGAGGTGATATCGGCCGCATACGCCTGTTCGTTGGGATCGACATCCGTACCATCTACGGTCAACTCGGTGGCGGTAAACACACCGTCCGTCAGCGTCGCCAGATCCACGCCGGGATTATAACCGGCCAGAATATAGGTCCCGCTGCCGACCGTGCCGCTGACATTGATAAAACCAATATCGCCTCCGGCCGTAACCACCGCCGTCGAGGTGACGTTGGTGGTCGTCAGCTTGCCGAGATTGCCGGTCACATGAATCTGGCCGGAAATGCTCCCTTCCACCACCAGTTCATCCAGATCGCCATCAATCACGATGCACGAACCTTCCTGAATGTCCTCGCCGAAGCGAATTCGGCGCACGTCATCCGTGGAAATAATCGACGCGCCCGTCAGCAGCGAACCATCGTAGCTGACACTGTCCGTGCCGTTATAAACCGTCGTCCCGCCCAGGTCCGAACCGATAACTATCGTGCGCGGACCTTTACCGGCAACAGTTATTTGCAGTGGCTCGCCATCGACCACATCGGTCTGAGCGATGTCGCCGCCGATGATTATCAGCGTTGTGAAGTTGCCGCCCACGGTAATACTGCCGTTAAGGTCAGCGCGGTTACCGGCGCCTTTGGCCAGCATCAGCAGTGTGCCGAAATTCTCCGTCACATCAATCTTGCCGTTGACATCGCCGAAAACAAACACCATCGGCGCATTGCCATCGACCACCAGGCTGCTTTCCAGATTGCCGCCGCCGGGGCTGCCCATACCGATCATCATCATGCCCAGATTGCCATGCACGTGGAATGTCTCGCCGAACGTGCCGAAGTCGCCGCCGCACATAATCATGCTGACGTCGCCGCCGATATCGGCAATGCCCAGAATGTCGCCGCCCACCCGCATCATCTGAATCGACGGGCCGGGCAAACGGCCGTAATACGCGGGATCGTATTTCTCGTGCGGCCCCTGCGGATTGGCCGGTGAGACCGGATTGGGATCCCAATTTACCAGCAGTTCGGCCAGGAAATCGCCGCCCACGGAAATATTGCCGATGCGGCCGTCAACGATAATCTCGCCGCCCGTCGGCGTTCCCAGGTCGCCGCCCACCTGCAGATTTTTCAGATCGCCATCCCACCCGGTAACATGGATGGTGCTGATTAAATCACCTTTGGTCTGAATCTTGCCCACCGCCCCGGAGACGTAAATACCCGAACCGGTAATGGATCCCTGGCTCTGACTGCCGGTCGCCGGCAAAATCCCCTGCGCCGTCAACGTCCCCAGTTCACCCGCTTCGATCACCAGATCGAAAATGCTCCCTTTAACCGTCACGCTGTCGAGCTTGTTCTGCGCATCGATATCCGTGCGGCTAATGGCGTCGGCGGAAATCTTGCCGATCAGGTTATTGCCGCGAATTTCGCAATCCTGTATATCACCGGAAGTTATCTGAATCAGGTTAATATTGCCATAAGCGGTCAGCATATTGTCATGGAAATTACCATTCGTCACTTTAATCTGATTTATCGTGCTGCCGCCAATCGAGAAATCACGAATGGCATAAAAACGTGAATCAAAAATACCGCTCGCGCCGCCGCCGGTCTGCACCAGATTGATATTCCGAGCCAGCAATCCCGCCCCCGTAATGGATGAACCGACGCCGGAAACATCCACGATCCCCAGATTGCCGCTGGCCTGAAAATCATCGCCGTCCAGCGGGCTGAAATGATCCATTTCATTGGTCACCGCCAGCGTGGGCGCCATCATATAGGCGCTGTTCACACGTTCACCGCCGCTGGAATAATAATTGTATCCCGTCAGCACCGCGCCATTTTTGACACTGACATAATTGATGGCCGACGAGGCGAAAATCGGCCCGGCGATTTCTCGGCCGGGGCCGGTAATGAAAACCCGGTCCAGTTCGCCATAGACAAAGACACCGGCTTCCGCCCGGCGGCCCGTACCCGGCTGGGGAAGGCCGTCGCCCATACTAAGATAGTCCAGATGGCCGTAAATCTCGATAGGCCCGATAAGACCGTCAAATTCATTGACCCGATTACTGTTATCCACATCCACCATAATCGATTCGACGTTGCCGCGGACATCCACATCCGCCAGAGCGCCATAGACCTGGATGCTTGCAATATCCGACAACGACAGTAATCCGCTGCGCTGCGTTCCGCCCGGATCCAACTGCACCCCCACATCATCACCCGTTTCCGTCGCCGGCATAAGAATCGGCGCAAACACTTTTTGGCCGGTGCTGTTGTAGGTAAGTCCCAGATTCCCCCGCACCGATACGACCTCGACTTGCGCAATAGGATTTAAAAGCAGATCCGGATCGTCTGTCAAGATTCGGTCTGTAACCGAAATGGTGCTGCCCGCAGCGGCGGCATTGATACTGTTCTCACCGAGAATAATCATCGAAACGATATCGCCGAGTGTGGTGTTAATGATGCGGGTAATGCCGGTATCGGGCAGAATGACCGGCTCTTCATCATCTCCCTGTTGGTTATCGGTTCCCTGCTGATTACCCGTTCCCTGCTGGTTATCCGTCGTCGTGGTTTCATCCGACACTACCGGGGCGCTGGTTTCCAGTCGCAGAATGGAAATGGGAGAAGTGCCGCTGAAAACCACGGAATGATCCACCCGCCCCTCCACCAATGCCGAACCAATTTCGACCGGTCCGCCATCAGTTATGATGCGCAAACCATCCGTGGAGGAAATCGCCACAATGGCAAAACCCAGCACTTTCTGATTAAGTTCCGGGGCCATGGGATTATATTCACTGAGCAACTGACTGCGAACAGGCAGCACTTTCAGTGTTATTACGCCGCCATCGCCTTCACTGGGCAGATTATAATCCGCCGGCGGCGGGGCGCCGAACAGATAATCGCCCACAGTCTCACCGGTATGGCCTGGTGATATCCTGACGCTGGCGCCGGAATCATCTGTCACCAACACAGACCAGCCCGGTAGATATTCATACGGCCCCAAGTCCCCTGATGACCCCGCCGTGGTATTGTATATATTGCCGCCAATATCCACGAACCGAACGTTGCCCCCCGCGGAACCAACGCTAACCACCATTTCCGCGGAACTGCCGCCGCTGCTGCCGAAATCACCACTGACCTTTATAACATCAATGACGCCCGGCGCGCCCAGACCTTCATAATTGGCAAAAAATCCAGGAATCGATCCAGCATAAGTCCCAGTGCCGTCCTCCTGTAAAACAGCCGGTCCAAAATTGCCGTTGACATTAATCTCGCCGATATTGCCGCCGGCGGCAATACCGCCCGACCATTCTACGAAAGTCGCATCTTCATTACCGGTGGAATCTTCGGCCACCAACTGGATCTCTGACCCCATCCATACCGACTGCACATCCCCGTCGGCATAAATATCCACCGCGCTTATCCCCATTGAAATAACCTGGCCTATGTCGCCACTAACCGATATCACATTGGCACCGGGAGCAGCGATACTGGCACCCGCATCACTCCATTCCAGACTGAAACCATAGGCCGGTCCTTCATCCACACGCCCAACGCCGAACATCACCAAATCGCCCAGAGGCAGACCGTTGGCGCCGACACGAAACGCCGCCAAATCGCCATCATTAATCTGCACATTAACGCCGCGCCCGGCGCCGCCCACACTAACGGCACCGCAGTTGCCGTCCGCTACATAAATATTGGGCAGAGATGTCGGAAATGTATGAAACGCACCGCTGCGCATTTCCCCCATGATGTTGCCGCCGCCCAGCGTCGTGGGACTGACACCGGATAGTTCCATTCGATAGGGCCCGCCCGCAGCAACCTGCAATGTATAGACACCGGCAATTTCAGCGATAAATTCCAGTGGTAAAATGCCCCCCGGCCGCAACAGGTCCGCCGTCGAATACGTGGCAACTAACTCATGGTTGGAATCGTATAACGCGATACCGGGAGAGGGTAAACGGCTCGTGCTTGTCGGTAAAATTGGATTACCGCTGGTAGGACTTATAACGTCAACGACATCAAAAACTTCAATCTTCATGGTTTGTCCGGCCATAACGCCGAAGCTGTAGTAATCTACCGGATCATCAACTCCATAATAACCATATATGGTTACTTTGTCATCCACACCGCCGACATACTGAGCGGAAAAGGGAGTATCATTTGTCAATATCGGCAAGCCAGAAGCATCATCCAGCCCGCCCAAGTAAAAAACTCCGTCACGCTCGATCTCCATCACGCCGTCAATATATATATCGTTATTGGGATTGTCATCGTCCGTAATCGTAAAATTCACATCCAGCACGCCCGGAAAACTGGGTGCATCATCCCGTCCATGCACGCGAATCGGCAGGCCCCAGTGGCCTTCCACGCCATTGCCGTAAAAACCGCCCATTTCGCCCCAGACCTCTACAAACGCATCCACCGGACTGGGCATCATGGACATCAGGTCACGCCCCACGGGCATCCAGGAACCATCGCTTTCGACAATGCCGCCGGCCTGCGTATTGACAATAAGGTTGTCCATGTCGCCATCGACTTCAAAGCGATTGCTCGCCAGATACCCTGCGTAAAACGTACCGATGCTCCCCTCGATAATCACATCGCCAAATACGCCGCCGCCGACCTGAATCTTGCCGATATTCTGCGATTCGCCAATGATTCCGTCGCCATCGGCGTCCAGCAGGTCTTTGGCCAGATGAATCCCCGGCCGCAATACTTCCCCGCCCGGCCAGGCGCCATGAGACTGGTTGACATAAACCGTCTCCCCCGTCTGAGGATCGTAATACCCCGCCACATCATACGCGCTGAAAAATGAACCGCCGCTTGACCAGATTAAATCATCGTCCAGGGTGTAGGCCCGCGTGCCTATCATCGCCCCGCCGGCGTTATCAGGCGTCGTGATTTCCGAATTATCCTCATCGGTATAAAGATAGGTCGGTTCGCCTTCCTGAGGCATATAGTGAATGCCGCTATCGTCAATTTCGACATAGGTCAGAGTGATAAAAATATCGGGCGTGCTCGAAGCAATGTACATCGAGTATATATCCGCCAGACCTGACGGAATGAATCCCGCCACCACGCCGTCCTCAAACTCTTCACGCAATCCGGAAAGATTGATTTGATACAGCGTTCCGGTCGCTGGGTCAGTGGCGTAACCGAGATTGTTCAAAAAATCAAACGTCATGCTCGTCAGCACGATTTCAACATCATCCTGCCCCGGCCGACTGCCGTACTCAACAACATCGACAAAAACCTCATCATCCTCTCCCGGTGTCAAATCCGGAATATACACCAGGGTCCCGCTGGTAGGATTGCCATCTTCGTATTCATTATTTAATCCGAACAAACGGCCCTTTTCATCATATGCCAGGCCGTCAAGAACAACCTCATCCTCGAATTCATAAATGGTGTTGGTGGACACAATCACCGAATCGCCGGCGCCATCCGCCGCCGAAATAGCCACAAACGAATTGGCGGGTTCTTCCTCCAGAGCCGGCGCATTGAAACCCAGTAAAGCAACCGATGCACCAGAAGCACTGGCGTTAATTACATTCGGATCATCGCTGTCAACGATAGTGCGGATACGTTCTCCGCCCAGCGGCGTTGTGATGACGCTGTTGGCATAATAACCATCCCCGAGTGTGTCGCGGCCTACCGGCTCCGCTTCAACATAGGTTCTGCCGGTTAATACATCCGTTTTTTGAGTGGGATCGATAGTGATAAGCACCTGCCCCCAACTGGTCGGAACGCCTAACTCGTTGAAGGTCACCGGCCCATTGGCCACCGCATATATCAAACCGTTTAGATACGTCGCCGCATGAATAGACTGGCCCTGAGTCATGGCCGCTTGGGTAAAGTCAACAATCGGATTCGTTACAAATGACTGGCGAGCCTTGTTATCGGTATCCCAGATATCCCCCACCAGGTTGGATTGCCCCGTGACTACATCGAAGGTATAAAGACGGCCGTCGTAACCAATGCCATAATTTAACCCCGTCGGCGATGTCGCCATCGCATATACGGATTGATCCCATCCGAGAATATCTGCCGGCACTTCCTCAATAATCGCCGCTCCCGCCGGTCCCCCGCCAAGACTATCCACAAACATACCATCCACATACAAATCTCCGCCGATATCATCACCCCGAAAGTCCATGATCTCCACCACCACATCTACGGCCGGCGGAAGCCCCGACAGCGTCCCTATCGTCAGGAAATTCCAGGCATCAATATCCTCTGCGCCCGGCTCCACGGTCTGCGGATCCGCATACATGTATTGCAGCAACATATTCCCCAAAAATGGAGGATCGGCTTCCATGTCAGGCGCCTTAAGAACCAACGTCGTCAACATGACCCTTGGTTCAAGGTACTCGACCCGCAATGGAGTGGTTTTTGCAGATTTCAATGGAGTAGAACGATTGCTCTTGACAGCATTTTTACGACGATTGTGACGGAAGAGACGGTTCAAGGTATTCTCCTTGGCTGGATAAAACTCACGCAGGCTCTTATAAGGCAAGCACTTATATCATTCCCGCAACGAACCCGCACCACGCCCCTCCTGCCACAGCAGCACCGCTTCTGCGATGTTCGCCTTGTGATGAGAATTTTCGGAGGTTACGCCTCAAATGTCAACAAAAATTCTGCGCGGATATTTACTTCTGTTTTCTTAAATGTGGTCGGCCCAAATATTGGGAAAATCTTGCATGATTTTTTTTATCCGTGGCGTTAGCCTGTGGTTATGCACGAAATGGCAATAGCTCAGGAACTTTTGGACAAAGTATTGCATATCGCGCAGGAAAATCATGCCTTCAGCGTTTCGGAAATTGAAGTCGAATTGGGTATAATGTGTTTAGTCGTCCCCGAAGCTCTCCAAGAAAGCTTTCATGCCTTATCTCATGAAACCCCTGCACAGGGTGCAAAATTGATCCAAACCGAAGTTCCCCTAACCATTGAATGTAAACAATGTGGCCGCCAAACTCAGGTTGAATTAGGCAATCTTCTATGCCCCCAATGCCAGACAGGCGATGTCGCTATTGTAACCGGAAATGATATTATTTTGAAAACCGTTATTTGTGAGACGGCCGAAGATAAGCAGCCACCTATATAAAGTTGAGTAATCGCATGAAAATCAAGGTTGTGGAAAGTGTTTTTCAAGCCAATGACGCCGTCGCCGGTGAAAATCGCGGCCGCGCTGATAGTGCCGGAGTACTGATGGTGAACATCATGAGTGCCCCTGGCAGCGGTAAAACCACACTGCTGGAACAAACACTGCTGGCGTTGGGGCCGGATAAGTGTGCCGTTTTGGTGGGCGACCTGCAAACCGTCAGGGACGCGGAACGTCTGGGTGTCAGCGGTTCGCAGGTGGTGCAAATCAATACCGGTCGTGGCTGTCACCTTTCCGCCGGCCAGGTCGCCCAGGGATTAAATGAACTCAATTTGACCGGTTTGTCATATATATTTATAGAAAATGTCGGGAATATGGTCTGTCCGGCCAGTTTCGACCTGGGTGAACATAAACGTGCGGTTTTACTGAGTATTCCTGAAGGTGATGATAAAGTCGCCAAATACTGGACGCTTTTTCAGGGTGCGGATGTTATTTTGTTAAATAAAATTGATTTGCTGAGTATGCTGGATTTCAATCCGAATCGGGTGCGCGAGGATTTATCAAAAATTAACACCCACGCCCCTTTTTTAGAAATTTCTGCCAGAACCAGCCAGGGTCTCCAGGTCTGGCTGGATTGGCTGCAAAATGAACATGGCTTTTTGACCAAGTAGCATCGGTTTGAATTGTGACCGGATTTACAGTTTTGCCGATAAAGCCTCATTAAAATAATTTGTGAAAAACGGCACGAAAATTTTATTCTTTTCCGTGAAAAAAATCACTGGATTTTATTCAGGGGAAGCATTAAAAGTTGTCTTTTCGCTGAAATTTAAGTAAAAAACTTAGACAGTCATCTTCAAAAAGTTGAGACAAACATACGAAGGATACGGTCAATGAGTGAAAAACTACCAACAGCCGTGAAGGAAATTTGCCAGTCGTGCGGTAATGACCGCGGACGCATGATGGATATCGTTCGAGCCGTTCAGGAACGGTTTGGATGCGTGTCGAACGAAGCCATGGACCTGATAGCCAAACAGGTAAAATGTCACCGCGTGGAGGTCGAAAGCGTGGTGTCGTTTTATGCATTTTTGAGCACCCGGCCCAAAGGGCAGGTGGTGATTCGCCTGTGCGACGATATTATCGACCGGTTCAACGGCCTGGACCCGGTGGCGGAAACTTTCCAAAAGGAATTGGGCATCGGTTTTGGCCAAACCACTCCGGACGGTAAAATCACCCTGGAAAAGACCCCCTGCATCGGCATGTGCGATCAGGCGCCGGCGTGCATGGTGAATGACGAAATCGTTACTTACCTCAGCAGCGACAAGGTGAAGGAAATTGCGGCCAGTCTGAAAAAGGACCTTAATGTTAAAAAACTGGTCCATAAATACGGCGACGGCAATAACGGCCACGACCTCGTCAAGTCGATGGTGCATAATAATGTTCGGAAAAAAGGCGAAGTCATTTTCGGCGACCGCACGGCGGAGGAAGGGCTGAAAAAAGCCCTGGCCATGACGCCGCAGGAAGTTATTCGTGACGTAAAAACAGCGCGGCTTCGCGGTCGCGGCGGCGCGGGCTTTCCTACCGGTATGAAATGGGAATTCACCCGCGCAGCGGACGTCAACGGCAAGAAACGCTACGTGGTCTGCAACGCCGATGAAGGCGAACCGGGCACGTTTAAGGATCGCGTGCTGCTGACGGAAAAAGCCGATATGCTTTTTGAAGGGATGACCATCGGCGGTTATGCTATCGGCGCGGATGCCGGGATATTATATTTGCGGGCAGAATATGCTTACCTGCGGGCGTTTCTGGAAAATGTGCTGGCGCAACGCCGTAAAAATAATCTGCTGGGCAACAACATTCTCGGCAAAACTGGATTTAACTTCGATATTCGTATTCAAATGGGCGCGGGCGCTTATATTTGCGGGGAAGAAACGTCGCTGCTGAGCAGTTGCGAAGGTCTGCGGGGCGACCCGAAGAACCGCCCGCCCTTCCCGGCGCAAAAAGGATATTTGCTCTCGCCGACGACGGTAAACAACGTGGAAACGTTCTGCTGCGCCGTTCGCATCATGGAAAAAGGCGCAGGATGGTTTGCTTCGCTAGGCTCGAAAGGTTCGCCGGGCACCAAGCTGCTGAGCGTTTCGGGCGATTGCCATAATCCCGGCGTCTATGAAGTGCCTTTCGGCATCAAGCTCAGTGAGCTTTTGAATATGGTCGGCGCCAACGGCGCCCAGGCCGTACAGGTCGGCGGCCCCAGCGGCACGATGGTGGGACCGGCTGATTTTGGCCGCACCATCTGTTATGACGATCTGGCCACCGGCGGTTCGATTATGGTCTTTGGACCGGAGCGCAACCTTCTGGAAATCGTCGATTATTTCATGGATTTCTTCATCGAAGAAAGCTGCGGTTACTGCACGCCGTGCCGGGTAGGCAATGTCCTGCTCAAACAAAAACTCGAAGACATCATGCACGGTCGCGGCGAACCGGACGATCTGGCTTACCTCGAGAATCTGGGCCAAACCGTGAAAATCGCCAGCCGCTGCGGACTGGGACAAACATCGCCCAATCCCATCCTTTCGACATTGAAGAATTTCCGCGGCATCTATGAAGCATTGGTCAAGAAAGGCGAACCGGGCATGTTGCCGACGTTCAACCTGGAAGAAGCGGTAACGCAGGCGGCCCAACTGGCCGGCCACGGCCCGGCAAAACACCATTAAAAACAAGGAAAATAAATTAGCTATCCGCACCTATAAGCGGAAACGCCCTGTTAAAATAAGGACAAGCGAATGAGCGAGAAAATAACCTTTACTATTGACGGCGTGGAGATTCAGGCGGATCCCGGCCAGACGATTTTGCAGGCGGCCGAAGCGGCCGGCATCTACATCCCCCGCCTGTGCGCCCACAAAGACCTGTGCGCCCACGGCAGTTGCCGTGTTTGTACGGTGTTTGTCAACGGACGGCCGCAAGCAGCATGCACTCAGCCTGTGGCGCCGGGCATTACCGTGGAAAACAACACGGATAAAATCAATGCCATCCGCAAAGACATCATTGAGATGCTTTTTGTTGAAGGCAACCATTTCTGCATGTTCTGCGAAAAAAGCGGCAACTGCGAACTGCAGGCGCTGGGATATCGCTTCGGCATGTTGGCGCCGAAATATCCGTACATGTTTCCCAAACGCGAAGTTGACGCCTCGCACCCGGATATTTTCATTGACCGCAACCGCTGTATCCTGTGCGGCCGGTGCGTGCGGGCCTCGCGGATGATTGACGGCAAGTGTGTCTTTGAATTTGTCGGCCGCGGCCCGGAAAAACGGGTGCAGGTCAACGCCGAAGCGCGGCTGGCCGACACCGACGCCAGCGTCACCGACAAGGCCTTACAGGTTTGCCCGGTCGGAGCGCTGATGCCCAAACGTGTCGGTTACAAAGTGCCCGTCGGCCAGCGGCTTTACGACCATGAGCCGATTGGTTCGGATGTCGAAAACAAGTAAATAGTAAGTTATCCTGAATTAAATATAGAGGAAACGACATGGCAAAACCCAAGGTAGCGACCACTTCTCTGGCGGGATGTTTCGGCTGTCATATGTCCATTCTGGATATTGACGAACGCATCCTCAAGCTGGTGGAGCTGATTGAATTCAACAAATCACCCATCAATGACATCAAGACCTTCACCGAGCACTGCGCCATCGGCCTGATCGAAGGCGGCTGCGCCAACGAGGAAAACGTGCGGGTGCTGCAAGACTTCCGCCGCAACTGCGATATTCTCATCAGCGTCGGCGAATGCGCCATTTGCGGCGGCATCCCGGCGATGCGCAACATGATACCGCTGAAAGAATGCCTGGATGAGGCGTACCTCAACGGCCCGACGGTTTATAATCCCAGCGGTAAAATTCCGGACGACAAAGAAATTCCGCTGCTGCTGAATAAAGTTTATCCGGCCCACGAAGTCGTGAAGATTGATTATCATTTGCAGGGTTGCCCCCCGCCGGCGGATACGATTTGGGAAGCATTGGTGGCGTTGCTGACTAACAAACCTGTAGCCCTGCCTTATGAACTGATCAAATATGATTAATGGATCGCGAGCGTTTTACTCGCGGTGAAAAGATAAAATGCGCGGGCGAATCCGCCTGCCAAACATACGAGCCTGAGGAGATAGCTAGTGACGACGGCAAGTAATATGAAACGAATCGTCATCGAACCGGTGACCCGCGTGGAAGGCCACGGCAAGGTGACCATCCTGATGGACCAGGCCAACAAGGTCAAGCAGGCGCGGCTGCATATCGTCGAGTTCCGCGGCTTTGAGCGGTTTGTCCAGGGACGACTGTTCTGGGAAGTGCCGGTGCTGGTGCAGCGATTATGCGGCATCTGCCCGGTGAGCCACCATCTGGCGGCGGCCAAGGCGATGGACCGGATTGTCGGCGGCGAAAAACTCACGCCCACCGCACTCAAGATGCGTTTGCTGATGCATCACGGCCAGTTCTTCCAGTCTCACGCCCTGCACTTTTTCCATCTGGCCAGCCCGGACCTGCTGTTCGGCTTCGACGCCGATGTGGCCATTCGCAACGTCATCGGCGTAGCGGGCAAGTATCCTGATCTCGCCGTGCAGGCGGTGATGATGCGCAAATTTGGCCAAGAAGTCATCAAACGCACCGCGGGCAAAAAGATTCACGGCACCGGCGCGATTCCCGGCGGCATCAACAAGAACCTTTCCATTACCGAACGCGATGAACTGCTCAAGGACATCAAGCAGATGATGGAGTGGTCCCGCAGCGCGGTCAAAATCGCCAAAGATTATACCGTCGCCAATCTCGAAAAGATCAAGGGCTTCGGCAGCTTCGATTCAAACCACCTGTCCATTGTGCGGCCCGACGGCGCGTATGACATTTACGACGGCGGCTTGCGGGCGATTGATGCGCAGGGCAACAAGATCTTCGACCACGTCGATAACCAGAAATACAACGACTACATCGCCGAGGAAGTGCGGTCGTGGTCGTATATGAAGTTCCCGTTCATTAAGTCGCTGGGTCCCGAAAAAGGCTGGTATCGCGTCGGCCCGCTGGCCCGCGTCAACAATGCCGACTACTTCGACACCCCCGAAGCGGAAGCCTGCCGCAAGGAGTTCATGGCGGTAACAAATAACAAGCCTAACAATATCACTATGGCCTACCACTGGGCCAGAATGATTGAGCTACTCAACTCCTGCGAGACCATCCAGCGGCTGCTCAACGATAAAGACCTGCAGGGTACGGACCTTGTGGTCAAGGGCGAGCGGCGTGAGGAAGCCGTCGGCATTATCGAAGCGCCGCGCGGCACACTGTTTCATCATTATAAGGTTGATAAGAACGATCAGGTGGTCATGGCCAACCTGATCGTCTCGACCACCAGCAACAATGAGCCGATGAACCGGGCCGTCACGAAAGTGGCGATGGACCACCTCGACGGTAAGGCCGAAATCACCGAAGGCCTGCTCAATCACGTGGAAGTCGCCATCCGGGCGTATGACCCGTGCCTGAGTTGTGCGACGCACGCCCTGGGACAAATGCCGCTGGTGGTGGAATTGTACGATCATGACGGTGAGTTGATTGACCGGAAGACGACGTGATGGCGACGGCGGAGGTGCTACTTATCGGTTACGGCAATCCCGGACGCCTCGATGACGGGCTGGGTCCCGCCCTGGCGGAAGCCATCGCGGCCCTGAAACCCGCCGGCGTGACGGTGGAGGCGGACTACCAGCTTACCGTCGAAGATGCGGCCGAAGCCGCCCGCCACCAGGTGGTTATCTTCGCCGATGCCTCGGTCGATGGCGCGGAACCGTTTTATTTTCGCCGCCTCGCACCGGTGGCCGC
>CAZOCV010000059.1:0-3885 GCA_964578395.1 uncultured Pirellulales bacterium | reverse complement strand
CATACATTAATCATGGCCGGGCGTTACAAAACGCCAAAGTATCTGGAGTGCTTCAATGAAAGACGGAAAACATGTAATCCTGTGCATCGACGATGACCCCGATATCCTCGAAAGCCTCCGCATCGTGCTCGAGGCCAACGGCTACACCATGGCTGAAGCGGCGACCGCCGAAGAAGGCGTCAAAGTCTATAAAAAGGTCAAACCGGATCTCATCATCGTGGACCTCATGATGGAAGAGGTCGATGCAGGCACGCGTTTTGTCAAAGAATTGCAGATCCTGGACAACAAGGCCCCCATTTACATGCTCAGTTCAACCGGGGACGCCCTGAATATGACCACGGACTTTTCCAGCCTGGGACTTTCGGGTGTTTTCCAGAAACCCATCGATAATGCGACGCTGTTAAAGGTTCTCAAAAGCAAACTCAAGACTACTGGCGCCAAGTAATTAAAGTTCCTTTTTACAGCGTTCAAGAAAACGAGTTTTTCTGCTCGACGGAAGCTGCGGAGGCATTGGCTGCGCCAGCGATGGACCTGTGCCGGCCAGACGTGCCGCCGAAGTGTCGCGTTTTCTTTCACCCTGTCTCGTTCCATATCCAGGTTTCATCAATAGCCTTTCTCGTGAGGGGATATTATCGATTCGTGCAAGGAAATGTGTCATAGCGCCGAAGCGATTCCCCGGCCGAAATTACGGCCGACAAGGGGGCCAGTATATGCCCTAACAAAAAATCCATAATCGCAACTTGTGCAATGGCAAAACGTTAGAAGAGACAGCCGGGAATATCCTTCACCGCCGGCAAAAATTTGCGAAAAAAATCTAAATTTATTGAATTTTTCTGTCTCATCGACCGATGTAAGGTATAGGTCAATTGTGGGCTTAATAGCGTTCGGGGTGAATCTCTAGCTAAATATAAACATGCTGCCAAAGTGCAGGCCCGGATAAAAGAACTTTCTGGACCTGGGAGATGGTTATGCAATGTGATGGATACCTTATTGAGGTGTGCCCCGGAGGGCAACATCCGATGCCGCCAATATCAGCATCAAGTTCATGCTGGGTGTACCGGATAAAATTGCTGGCACTGGCGGGAATGACCGCAGGGGCAGGCATTTTATTATGTCTGCCGGCCTGGAATAAGGCGCCGTCCGATACCCGTACTGCGTCCTATCAAATAACCAACCCTGCCGGCTTTAACGCCAACCGATTGAATATTTACCGACAACATCGGGATTGTACTCTTTCAGACAACTTTCTTAATAAACCCTTACCCCGCGCGGAGGAAGCCCGAATACCCGCCCACCGCGCGGTTAGACCGCGGGCGACGCGGAACACTGCGTCGCCCTCCCTCCTGAAATATTCCCGAATATCGGGATTATTGGCCATACTGGTTATTACCGCGATGGTCCCCGCGAATTCCACCGCCGCCCGCCGGGACAGAAGCCGCCTACAACGGAAAAAACCAGAGCCGCCTCTGACCTCGCAGGCATTACTTGATGCGGTGGATGTGCCTGTATGGCTGGTCGGCCGCGACTATGAAGTGATAATCGCCAACGCCGCTGCCCGTGCGAAAATGACCATGAGTGATGAATCCCTCTTGTGCTATCAGGTCTTCGGGCGCGACAAGCCCTGCATCACCGGCGCGGAGGATTGCCCCGTGCAGCGATGCTTGCAGACGGGCCAAACCGTTCATTCCCGCCATTGCCATCAAAATCGAGATGGGCAGGCGATGTCCGTCGAGGTGACGGCAACGCCGATACGGGATAAACACGGTGACGTGGCATGGGTTATGGAAACATTTCATGATGTCAGCATGGAACATAACCATATCCGCCAACAACGTAGCAACGATAATTTTCTTCAGACGCTTATTAATACCGCCTCCACACCCATATATTATAAAGATCTCAAGGGCGTTTATCTCGGCTGCAACCCCTGTTTTTCCGAACGCATCCTGGGATGTAAACCTGAAGCTGTCATTGGGAAAAGCCTGTTTGATTTCACCGACCGCATTCCATCGGATCTTCTGGACGTGTACCGCCGGAAGGATTGTGAACTGGTCGAACGAAACGGGATGCAGTATTACGAAGCCCCGGTGCAATGCGCCGACGGTGAACGCCGTGAATTTATTTTCTATACGTCGGTCTTCCGCGACCATGACGGCCGGCCGGCGGGCATCATGGGCGTCATGCAGGACATAACGGCTCTAAAACGTAGTCAGCGGCAATTGCAGGAAAGCAAACATCGCCTGCAGGCCATTCTCGACGGAGTACAGATGGGCGTCATGATTATAGATGCCGGGACGCATGAAATTCTCGATGTGAACGCCTGCGCCAGCAGCATTATCGGCCGTTCGCGTGAAGATATCATCGGCCGGATATGCCATGCGTTCCTGTGCCCGGCCCAGGTTGGCAAATGCCCCGTAACCAATCCGCAACAGCCTATTACCGCAGAACAGCATACTCTGCTGAACGCCGAGGGACGCGAGATTCCCATCCTCAAAAGCGTCCAGCCCCTGCGGCTGGAAGGGCGGGACGTGCTGATTGAAAGCTTCATGGATATTACGGAGCACCAGCGCAATGAATTGGAAATGCAGCAATTGCGTAAAATGGAAGCTATCGGCCGGCTGGCCGCGGGCATTGCCCATGAAATCAACTCACCCATGCAGTACGTCGGCGATAACACGCTGTTTCTGCGCGATGGATTCACGGACCTCATGGGACTGCTAAGCGATTACGCCAAACTGCTGGAGCAACATCCCCGCAGCAATCTGGCCGCCGGCATTACCGCGCGCATCGCGGAAATCAATCTTGACTACCTGAACAAAGAAATTCCTAACGCCATTGATCAGTCGCTTCAGGGTATTGAGCGGGTTAATCAGATGGTGCGTGCGATGCGCGACTTCGCTCACCCCGGCACTTCCGAACGTCAAAGCGTGGACGTCAACCGGGCCGTACAGACAACGGTGACGATTACCCGAAATTATTGGAAATATCACGCCGAGGTAAATCTGGACCTGGCGGCCACGCTGCCCATGGCGAACTGTTACGCGGCGGAACTCAATCAAGTGATTCTTAATCTGATAACCAACGCCGCCGACGCCATCATGGAAAAATTTCCTGACAATAACAGCCGACCGGGCATCATCACCATTAAAACCCGTATCGGAACCGACGACATGGTGGAGATTCATATCAGCGATAACGGCTGCGGCATTCCTCCGGAAATACGCCGGCGCATCTTCGAGCCGTTTTTCACCACTAAAAAACTGGGTAAAGGCACCGGCCAGGGACTGGCTATCGCCCATTCCATCATGATCGAAAAACAGTACGGTTCTATCGACGTGGAAAGCATCCACGGCCAGGGCACGACATTTATCCTGCGTCTGCCCATTAATCCCCCGGCAGACATGGCCGAAGAAAACGTCGAGAAAAATTCATCTATTATGGAACTTATGTCCTAAGGCCAGGTTATATACAGACTTTTCTGGCGAACTCAGGCTCCTAAAATACGCACTTCGAATGCACCCTGGTCTTGCAGTTTGCCGCTGATGGCGGTGGCGGCGTATAGGCCAAAGGGCTGGGCGGCCTCAGTGTCAATCTGGCCGAAACGCACCATACCGATCTTGCCGGTAACGTTGTTACCCGCCTGGCCGGCGTCGGGCAGAAGGTTCGTCAATGACGACAAAGGCAGTACGCCCGCGCCGATATAGCTGGAGCCGAAGGTACCGCTGACCATCATCATCCCGACGTTGCCGCTGCGTATCTGGTCTCCGGCGCCGAAAATGAGATCGTTGCCGATGTCATAGCCGGCCAGCAGGTGGGTATCCACCATATCCTTACCGAGCATGACCATGCCCACATCTCCGCCGCTGCTGAGTATGGCGCCGTCGA
>CAZOCV010000058.1:0-17303 GCA_964578395.1 uncultured Pirellulales bacterium | reverse complement strand
GGCCATAACCACAATGTTGAACCATACATGCCGTGTCATGATAAGACTCCTTCTGCTAGATTTGGGTTGTTCCATATAAACCTCTAACCTACTATACGTCATTATCGGTTCGCCGGAGTCAAATCGGCGCAAGAAGGTTGTAAAAAGTTTGTAAAATCCGCCCCTCTTTCCCGGTTGCCCCCCTCCGTTTTGCTTAATTTGCCGATTTGTCTCGCCGCCACAGGCGTGCATGCACGTCATGGACATCGTCGAGAATCATCGTTAGCGAAGGCACCAGCACCAGCGTCACCAGCGCGGAAAAGAGAATGCCGAAACCGAGGGAAATGGCCATGGGGATCATGAATTTCGCCTGCCGCGACGTTTCAAAAATCATCGGCGCCAACCCGCCGAAGGTGGTCAGGGTGGTGAGCATAATCGGTCGGAATCGCCGGATGCCCGCCTGATGCATCGCGGCGAAGGTGCTCAGGCCTTCGCGCCGCTTCTGGTTGGAGTAGTCAATCAGGATCAGGGAGTCGTTGACCACTACGCCGGAGAGGGCGACAATACCCATCAGGCTCATCAGGCTCAGGGAATATCCCATCATCATATGGCCCAGCACCGCGCCGATAATGCCGAAGGGGATCGCCACCATAACGATGAGGGGTTGGGTATAACTGCGGAACGGGATCGCCAGCAGCACGAAAATTCCAAACAGCGCCAAAGCGAAGCCGCCATATAGACTTTCTATGCCTTCGCGGAGATCGGCCTGTCGGCCTTCGTAACCATACGACAAACCGGGAAAGTCGCCGGCCAACTGCGGCAGCACTTCATTATTCAGGGTTTCCATGATTTGAGTGGTCTTGTCTATCGGCGTCACATCCGCGGTTACGGTTATCGTCCGCCGCCCTTCGCGTCGGTCAATGGCGGTATAAGCTCGTCCTCGCTGCACCGTGACCACGTCCCGCAGCGGCACATCGCGTTCGGCCGGGGTGCGCACCAACAGGGTTTCCAAATCGTATTCGCTGATGCGCTCGCTGAGAGGAAATCGCGTTTTAACCTTTACCTCATTACGGCCGCGCTGCTGGCGCAGAGCTTCCGCGCCATAAAAAGCGTTGCGCACCTGCCGCGCCACGTCATAAGCCGTCAGCCCCATGCTTTCACCTTCGGGCTTGAGGGTAAAATTGAGCTGCATTTTTCCCGGCGTATAGCCGTCGTCAATATCCTTAACATTGCCGAATTCCGACAGGATGGCCGCCAGTTTTGCGCCGGCCCGGTCCAGAATTTCAATATCGCGGTGGCTCAGTTCCACCGTCAAAGAGGCGCCGGAGCCGGGACCGCCGTGGTCCGACTCGAACTTGAGTGATTCCAATCCCGTTAACGGACCCAGGGCTTCCCGCCAGCGCTGGGTCAGTTCGGTGGTGCTGATAGGCCGTTCCTCCGGCGGCGTAAGATACATATTGACTTCAACCTTGTTTTCGTCCACCAGGGCGAAAAGTCCTTCCACCAGTTTCTCGCCCCCGTTTTGTTCGGCCACACGCTGAGCCGAAGTCACCAGGGCGTCGCGCACCGCCGCCGCTTTTTCGAGAGAAGAACCGTAGGGAAGGATTGCCGTGACCACCGACTGGTCTGATTCCACGCGCGGCATCAGAATTCTGCCGATATGATCACCGGCGACATAACCTAAAATGACGGCCAGAAGCAGAACTCCCAGGGCGACCGTTATATAACGATATTTCATGCACAGGTTCAGAATCGGTCCGTACACCACGTCCACCATGTGCATGAACCACTGGCTGAACGCCGCCTGGGCGCGATGCACGGCGGCCAGCGGGCCTTTGGCACGCGGCAGTTTGGAATAAGCCAGTTGTGCGGGTAAAACCAGCATCGCCTCCCCCCAGGAAATCATAAACACGGTAATCACCACCAGCGGTATAACCCGCCAGGTTTTACCGATGAAGCCGGGCACAAATAGAAGAGGAATAAAAGACACGATGTTGGTGGTCATGCTGCATCCCACCGGTAAGGCCATCTCTCGTGTGCCCTGAATCGCCGCCTGAATTCCCTTCATGCTCTGCTGGCGATGCTGGTAAATATTTTCACCGACGACGACGGCGTTGTCCACCACCATGCCCAGGGCAATGATAAAAGCGAACATGGACATCATGTTGACGGTGACATCCAGGCTCGGCAGAAACAAAAACGCGCCCATGAAGGAAACAGGAATGCTCAGCATTACCCAGAA
This sequence comes from uncultured Pirellulales bacterium, assembly GCA_964578395.1. Taxonomy (GTDB): domain Bacteria; phylum Planctomycetota; class Phycisphaerae; order Sedimentisphaerales; family SM23-30; genus JAFGBA01. The sequence continues at coordinate 15,082 of CAZOCV010000058.1, read as the reverse complement.
CGCCAGCTTGAATTCCAGAAATACACTCAAAAGGATTATCACCAGCACTAATCCTTCGCCGGCATTTTTCAGCAGAAGCTGCAGTCGCTGGCGATACGTTTCTGACGAATCGCGGCTAATGGCCCAGGCAACGCCGGGCGGCAAATCTTTTTCGATGTTCGCCATGGCTTTATGGACCGCGTTGGCTACGCCGATGGGCGTCTGATCGCCCACGCGAAATACACCTAGGCCGACAGCTCTTTGACCGTTATACGTGGCCTGGCGGTCCGCATCCTCGAATGTATCTTTTACCTGGGCGATGTCTCCCAGCAGTATTTCAGCGCCGGCGGCGGTGGTTACGATGGGAATGCGGGCGAATTCCTCCGCCCAATCGCGCCGCTGTTTGACGCGCAGCAATACGTCGCCGCCAGGCGTTTCGATGGTTCCGCCCGGCACTTCCACGGAAGTGTCGCTGATTTTTCTGGCGATATCGCTTAGAGTCAGGCCGTAGGCACGCAGGGTTTCCTGACGAATCTCGGCATGAATCTCATAGGTCCGCGCCCCAACCAGATCAACCTGCGTAATTCCCTTGTTCAGCAGTAACTGGTCACGCACCTGTTCGGCCACTTCGCGCAGCACCCATTCGCTGACGTCGCCGTAAAGTTGAATCTGGAGCACTTCCCGGCGGCGGGTCACCAGGCTGACTTCAGGTTTTTCTGAGTCTTCGGGAAAGGTGGTGATGCGGTCGATTTCCTGCTGAATGTCCTGATACACTTTCTGCTGGTCGGCGTCTTCGAGCAGTTCGGCCGTTACCAGGCCTTCGTTTTCCGACGCCTTCGCCGTGATTTCCTTTACGCCGTCGAGGCCGCGAATCGCTTCCTCGATAACCAGCACAATGCCCTGTTCCACCTCTTCCGGGCTGGCGCCGGGGTACGGCACCCGTACAGTTACCTGATCCAGTTCAAAATCCGGGTACACTTCCTGCTTAATCTGAGTGGCGACAAACAAACCTCCCAACAGGCACACCAGCATCATCAGATTCGGCGTCACGCGGTTGCGCACCATCCAGCCGATGGTGCCGCGCTGATACGAGGGGTCCATCAATGTTTCATCCGCCATAATTGGGTGTCCTTATACCCTTTTTTCGTAAAGTATCTGTTTTCTGTTGTGCCAGGCGTAGCACGCGGTCTTGTCATATCCTTTCGCGCGGATATCTCACGCTTGTTTTTCGGTTATAAGGGTTCAAGGTTTTTTGTTTTTCGCGTCGCCTGATTTATCTTCCTTCTGTCCTTCCGCACGCACCTTCAAGCCTTCCACCGCCGCGGCGATATCGGTGATAATGACCCGTTCACGAGCTTCCAGGCCATTGGTGACCAGAACATAATCCTGTGCCCGGTATGCCACCTTCACCTTGCGAATGGCAAGTGTGCCTTCTTCCGTAACAACCCAGACGCGGTCGCCGTCGCGCAGCCACTGACGATCCAGCTTGATAACGGAGGCGATGGACTGTCCCTGGATTTCCGCCCGCACATAAGAACCGATTAACAATGCGGGTTGACGGGCATGGTCCTCCTGCAATGCCAGGGGATCCTGGATGCTGATAAGAACTTGCGCCATGCGCCCGTGGGTTTCCAGTTCACCGCTGAGCCGCAAAACCTGCCCTTCGCGCCAGGCCTGCTCGCCCCAGGCGGAAGGATTATAAATGTGCACAGTGGAGCCGGCCTCGTTTTCGCGCCGGGGGATGGTCAGCCATTTCAATTCATCCACGGGTACGGCCGCCTCCACCCAGTATTCATCCGTGCCGATGAGGCTCACCACCGGCGTCGTCGGCGACACCATGGTTCCTACATCGATGTATTTATTCTGTACTAGTGCGTTGAAAGGTGCGGTCATGCGCGTGCGCTGAAGGTCAAGCTCTGCCTGTTCCAGACGCGCCTCGGCCGCCTCCAGGGCGCTCTGTACGGCTAAAAGCTGCGGTTGGCGCAGGACCAGTTCTTTATCTTTTTCGGTGACATTTTTCCCCAGCAACTCGAATTCCTGCAGCGCTACCGCCTGATTGCCCTGTTCAAGTTTGAGATTGCTTTGCGCCGTCGCCAGTTCGCTCTGGCGTTGTTTGACGGCCAGTTCATAATCCGACGGCTCAATCTGCAGGAGCATATCCCCCGCCCCAAACACGCCGCCGGGGATTAAATGTTCGTTCATGCTGATGATTTTGCCTGACACCTGGGGCTTCAATTCCACCTGTCGGGCAGGCACAACCGTCCCCATCACCCGGACAATGACGGGATGATCGCTGCGCTCGACGGTGACGACGTCCACCAGCCGTGCTTGCGTCGGCGGCTGGACACGCGTGGCGCCGGGGCGGTGCTTATACAAATACCAGCCATACCACCCTCCCACCGCCAAAAGCACGATCGGCAATACCACGCCGGTGAAAATACCGCCCAGCCAGTTGGTATGGCCGGCGTCTTTATCCCTGTCTTTGGTTGACCTTGTTTCGTTTAGCTGTGCCATTATTTATCCTCAGTGGCCGCAAGTAGTATCCGCCATGTTAAGGCAATGTCGCCGGCGCCGGCCGCGCTAAATCCTGGCGACCGCCCACGGCCTGATATAAATCGATACGTCGTGAAAGGAGTTCCTGCTGCGCCGTCAAAATGTTCCGCTCCAGGCTTTGCACCGAAACCAGTGCATCCAGCACCCGCAGATAATCCAACTGGCCTTTAATGTAACTTTCCTGGGTGCGCTCCAGAACCTTCTGTGCCAGGTTGAATTGCTCGGTCAGGCTGGCCAGATACTCGCGCTGCCGCTGTTCCTGTGTCAGAGCGTTTTCCATTTCCTGCAGGGCTTGCAAAAGTGTTTGCCCGTACTGATTCAGGGCTTGCGATACTATGGCCCGGCGGCGCTGCACTTCGGCCTGGCGCAGGCCCGCGTCGAATAAAGGCTGCATCAGATTTCCGGCCAGACTCGCCAGCCAGTTATCAAAAAGATCGCGTACTTTTGCCGCCGATGTTTCCGCATCGGCCGAAAGGCTGATGCGCGGATATTGCTCGGCAATGGCCGCACCCAAACGCTGGTCCGCGGCCTGCACCGCCAGCAGGGCGCTGCGCACATCGGGCCGCTGCGGCAATAGACTGGTCGGTGAAAGCAAAGCCGGTCCCGGCGGCAATGGCGGCAATTCCGTTACCGCAGGCAGGCTAAAGTGTTCCGGTGTTTGCCCCGCCAATACCGCCAGAGCGTGATGCAAAAGCTGTACTCTTTCCTGAGCGACAATTAATCCGCTAAGCGTTCCCTGCACAAATTGCTGCTGGCGCAAAACATCGGCGGCACCCGTCTTGCCCTGGCCAAAGCGCGTCGTAATCAATTCCAAAACCTGCCGGTTGGTTTCGATTTGCCGCTCCAAAACTTTTATCTGAGCCTGCGCTTCCACATATTGACACCAGTTTCGCGCAACGGTTCCGGTCAGAACCAACGCTGTGGCATAAATATTTTCGCAACTGATTTCGACGTCCAGTTCTGCCGCCGTTCGGAATGCACGAATTTGTCCCCAGATATCCAGTTCATAACCGATGCCGATGCCGGCGCTATACCGATTGGCGGCTTGGTAGGTTCCCTTGGTTTCCTGCCAGGTTCGTCCGGCCCCGCCTGCCAGAGTCGCGTCGGGCCATTGTGCCGCGCCCGCCTGCACCGCCAGCGCTTCGGCCTGGGCCAGCCGATCCCACGCCTCCCGCATCTGGAAATTTTCCGCCAGCGTTTGTTCGACCAGGGCGCTGAGCTGTTCATTTTCAAAAGTTTCCCACCAGCGCGCCGTCAGGGGAATGGTGTCCGCTTGAACGTTTCCCAAAAATTCTTCAGGCAATGCCACCGGCGAAGGGACAGATTTTACAGGATAGCGGCATCCTGTTATGACCAGGAATATTATCACTATCATGAAGATAAATCGTAACATGTTAGCTATACGTGTGTTGTTGTTCATATAAGCATTTTAGTTATCAGCGGTTTTTTCAAGTTTTTCCCGCACGGCGGCGATACCTGCCAGCGAAAAGCGGGTAATGTGTTCGGCCAGTACGTCTATATTGTCCGGGGAAATATGTTCCGAAAGCGGAGGGTTCGGCTTGCGATAACGGAAAAATCCAATAGCCAAACACTGGTGAATTACACTCATCAGACAAAAATGGATGTCCTGCTCTTTTGCTTTTGTTCCCAGCAGGTCCGATATTATTTTCCATGCCTTTTGATGTAAAGGTCTGATTGCTTCAAAAAGTATCTTGCCAATCACATCCGTTGGGTTGGTCATTTCCCGCAGCAAAATCTGCCCGGCATGTCCCAGCCGTCCATCATCAAGTACTCGGTGCAGATGAGCACGGATCAGTGCCCGCAAAAGTTCAGCGGGTGGAGCATCCGCCGCCAAACCTCCGTCGGGCGGATATACCTCCAGCGCCACATCAAAAGCCCGCCGCCAAACCTGGGTATATAAGGCATCTTTGCCGCCAAAATGGTAGTTTACCGCGGCGACATTGCTGTGGGCGTTATGGCAGATTTCCGCAATGGTCGCATCGCGGTAGCCTTTGGCGGCGAATACCGCCGAGGCCGCATCCAGCAGCTTTTGGCGGGTGTCCATGCCGTCTTTGCGAACCGTCATCTTCATATCCTTTCTAACGTATATTTAAAATGAATATTTCAAATAAGCAAAAGAAAAAGCATAACTATTCATGAATTATTGATTTATCTAAACTATAATCCCTTGCCGGTCGATACAGTCCATAGACAGATATTGAGTATAACTGCATAAAATACATATAGTTATAGATTGTTTGAAAATAATTGTTTACTTGCCCCCAAGGTGGTTACAATGTCAGAGCGTCATTCTTCTGTTATGATGGAAAAGGATAAATCCATGACAATCCAATCAATGGTTCTGGGTGCGTTCCACCAAATCGCCGGCGATGTACCGGCCTATGAGGCGATACTGTATCAGGCCGGTATTGATCCAACCCAAATTCGTACCCTGGAAGATTTTGGGCGGCTTCCGGTGACCGACAAGGCCTGTACGTTTGAAAAATTTTCTCTGGCGGAGCTTTGCCGTGGGGGTGAATTCCGCCTGCCGGCCGGAGTCATAACCAGTTCCGGTCATTCCGGGCGTTTTGCCTACGGTATCATTCCGGCCGAATCGTTGGAGCAACAGAGTCGGCGCATCGACGAGGCTCTGGAGTTGTTTTTCCAGGCCCGCACCAAAGCCACGTTATTGATAAATTGTCTGCCGATGGGAGTTGCGGTTCCGGCGACGTGCTGCACGGTTGCTCCCATCAGTGTGCGTGAGGATATGGCCGTCGCGCTGGTTCGGGGGCTTGCCTCGTATTATGAACAAATAATTCTGGTGGGTGAAACGGCGTTTATCAAACGGGTGCTCGAATACGGCCGGGAAAAAGGCATCGACTGGGCACGCTTGCTCGTGCATGTCATCATCGGCGAAGAACCTATTGCCGAAAACGGGCGGGCGTACCTGCAATCTTTGCTGGGGATAGACCATTTTCAACCTCAAAGCGGCCTGATTGTTTCCAGTATGGGTGTGGCGGAAATCGGCCTGAACCTGTTTATGGAAATTCCGCCTTTGGCGATGCTGCGGCGGATTCTGCACCAGAATCCTCCTCTGGGCCAACTGTTGCTGGGGCCGGATGCGCCATGTCTGCCCATGCTCTTTACGTATGATCCCGCTTCCATTTACGTCGAAATTCTTGAAAACCGCGAAATGCTGATAACCACGCTGGGTGCGGAGTGCCCGCTGCCGCTGGTGCGTTATCGCACGGGCGACATGGCCCAATGGGTGAACCTGCAAACGCTGCCGGATATTCCGGCATTAAACGCATTGAAAGCGCATCTTCCCGCGGAGTTGCCGGTTATCGCCATTTTTGGCCGGGGGCAGTCGGTAACCGCCGGCAGCCAGGGCCGAATTTACCCCGAACAAATCAAGGAAGGTCTCTACCACGAGCCTGAACTGGCGGCGATGGTGACGGGAAACTTCCGTCTATACGATGGCGAGCCACGCGCCCGCTGCCGTGTTCAGCTTGCCCCCGGCGTTGCGCCTGACGATTCATTAAATCAGCGTTTTGCACAGGCGATGGCAAGGTACGTTTCCGCTCCGGTGGATATTCTGTGCGAACGCTACGAAAATTTCGTTAACGGCATGACCGTCGATTATGAGCGTAAATTTGCCTACATCGAATAACGTTTTTCGCAGCGGCGTTACGCGTAGGAAAATGTTTCGGTGATGTTTTCGCGGTTTTCCGCGGCGAACGAAGCGAATGTGGTAAAAGGATAGCGCCGCAAAAGCCAGTCAAGTTTTTTAAGCGTGCGGCCTAAACCCACGCGATGCCGCCAGCGGCTCAGCGGTTTCATGCCCGGCATAATCGGCTGGCCGGGGTCCAGTTCCCAGGGGTGCAGATAAATCGCCGTCGCCCGATGGGTTTTGCGGCGCTGGCGAATGGCCATGTTCATCAGCCGAATCGGGAATAAGCGCAGATACCCGCCGCCACCGACAGGAAAATTCATTCCCATCATTCGCAGGGTCAACGGCGGGATTTCCAGAATGGTTTTACCGGCCGGTCCCTGTGCCTGGTGCGGTCCGGCCGGCGCATCCGGCACGCCATAACGGTCGTGATGAACGGGGAAAATGGAGGAATCATATAAAAAATTTTCTTCCGCCAGAATATCAATCGCCCAGGCGGTGTTACGAGTGATGGAAAATGTCGGCGCCCGATAACCAACAACCGGTATTCCGGCAAGGTCTTCCAAACGCCGTCGGCTGTCGCGCAATTCGGTGCGAAATTGCTCCGGTGTAAGCCGCTGAAGCATCTGGTGGGAAACGCCGTGGGAGGCGATTTCATGGCCGCTGCGGGCAATCGCTTTGACAAGGTGGGGTTCATGTTCCGCCACCCAGCCAAGGATGAAAAACGTCGCCGATGTGCGCCGCTGCTCCAGCAATTCCAGCAGTTCCTTGACGGGGCCATCGAGGCGCTTCTCGAAGTCGTTCCATCGATGCGGGGCAATGGCGGCCGCTTCGACCTGAAAATATTCCTCGACGTCGATGCTCAGTAAATACGTATGTTGTGCGGATGCGGTTTCGCTCATGAGGGATTTTCGGCCTCATCAGGTCCCAACTCCGCCAGCGTTTTTTGGGCGCGGTCAAAAATCATGTCCAGAGAAGCCGGCGGTGGGTTTTCCTTGCGGGCTTTTTGCACCAGGTCCATCGCGGCCTGGAGATGCCAGCGGGCGTATGGCGTATGGCCATGGGCTTTTTCCGCCAGCGCCAGATGGTAATGAGCTTCCGGAGAGTCCGCCAGGGCTTGTATCGTTTGGCGCAGATCGCTTAGAGCCGAATCCTTTTCTCCCTGCAGCAGAGCAATCCAGCCGCGCGTTTCCTGGAAGGCGGCCTGCTGGGGCGCTGCTTTCACGGCGGCGTCGATCCACTGCCGTGCCTGCTGCAGTTGCGTTTTATCATCGGGGGAAATCAGCGTCACCATATAAGCGCCATTATTGGCGGCGGCGATTTGGCCGTCCTCCTGCCACAAACGTCGATACAACTCAAGAGCCTGCTCATACCGTCCGGCGTTTTCCAGGGCTGCGGCAAGACGGAAATCCATATCCGCGCGCCGCGATGACGTTTGCGCGATACGACCCAGCAGATCAGCGGCTTGCTGATGCTCGCCTTTGAAGGAATATATCTGGGATTGATAGATTTGCGCCATGAGAGAATTTTTCGGCTCCAGCAGAGAGGTGGCTTGTTCAAGCGTTTTCAGGTCCGGCTGCGCGGAAATAAGCAGCGCCGCCGCCCACTGGCAGGCGGGTCGCGCCTGCAGCGTTTGCAGGGCGAGATCGCGGCAAAACGGCATGAGGCCCGCATCCATCGCCACGCCGGCCTGCAGCAAACGCAAAATTTCCGGCCGGTTGATTTTGGTGCGCGAAGCATCCAGCAATTCCTGCGTGATGGAGCCGTCAATAGTGATGCGGGCGCGGTTGGCTTCCTGAAATTTTACGGCGTCTTCGAGTTGACCCAGGGCCAAACGAGCGAGCAGGCCGTATTCGCCGGGCACGCGCTGCGGCGGATTAAGTTTTTGCAGCTGTTCCTGCAGGCTGTCGAGTCGTTGCGCCCAGGACCGGGCGGCCTGCGGTTGTTCGGCCAGAAGCGCCTGGCATAACCCTAAAACGGTGTCATAAACGCCGGCTTGCTCCACCGGCGGCAGCATGCCCGCCGCCTGTTGCGGCGCCTGGTCCAAAGCGATGAAAATCGCCGCCATGTTCCAGGGCGCGGGTTTGGCCCCGGCCAGTTGCTGCGCCAGTTCCAGCGCTGCCGGCTGCTTCTTCGCGGCGGCCAGCGTTTGCATGATGACATGGTTTAATTCCGCGGGTATCGAAACGTCTTCGGCGGAGGCGGTAAAGAATGTTTTGAGGGCGGCCAGGGCGTCGCCGGGCCGGTCGGCATCCAGATATGTTTGCACCAGGCCGGCCAGAATATCGCTGCGATCAGGATACGCGGTTCGGAGCGACTCCAGGCGCCGCAGGTTGTCAGAACAGTTGTCGGTTAATCGCACCAACAGCAATTGGGCCGGGATATACTCATTGCTGTAATCCGGAATAGACTTCAAAATATCGAGGGCTTTATCCTTGTGGTCAAGCTGGGCGAAGGTATTGGCCAGCACCAGTTGGACGCGCGGATTTTGTCCCTGCGGCGTTTGCGCCAGGGCGTTAAAGCATTCCAGGGACTGGGCGGGCAATCCCCAGCGGCTGAATAACATGCCTCGTTCATAAAGCGCCATGACCTGTCCGGTTTGACCGATGGTTTCCACTTCCTTGAGCACCGCCAGGGCGCCATCCAGGTTGCGCTGTTCATCAAGGGCGCGCACCAGTTGCCGCTGCAGGCCGAGATCGCCGGGCTGGCACTCGACCGCGCGGCGATAGTCCGCCACGGCGTCATCCACGCGCTGCAATTTCTGCCAGACCGCCGCTCTTTGCAGATAAACTCCCGGATTACGGGGAAACATTTTTTCCATGCGTTCACAAACGGCCAGCGCCTCGTCGGTCATATCCATCTGCGCGTAAAATCCCACCACGTTTTTATACAGATTCAGGTTTTCTTTCTGTTCGGCCATCTGTTCCAGTTCTTGGAGAGGCTCCACGGCGCGCTGCGGCTGACGCACGGCGATCAGCAGGCGAATTTGAGTGAGCAGGGCGCGCTGCCGCAGATTTCCCTCCGGGGTGACAAAATTCAGTTCTTTCAGGGCGTCTTCGATTTTTCCCTGCAAGGCCCACACCCGGGCGCGCAGCAGCCGAACGCTGTCCTGCACCTGCTCCTCCACGCCGGGACGGTCCACGATGCGCGTATATTGCCGCAAGGCCTCATCGTATCGCCGGTTTTGTTCGTAAAGCCACCCCATGGTCATGCCGATCTGATCCGGATTGACGTTGGGGATATCGCCTAACTTCTTTTCGATAACTTCCGGCGCATGGTCGCGGTTGAGCAGTCTGGCCAGCGAAAAATAATAAAACATGTTTCTCGGATACGACTGAATCAGTTGCGACCATTGTTCCGTACTCTTTTTGTATTCCTTTTGGCGCTGGTAGGTTTGGGCCAGCAGCGATCGAGTTTGCTGATCGTCGGGATTTTTGGCCAGTTCCGCCTGGCAGATTTTGGCGCACTGGTCGAACTGGTCGGAATAAAAAAAGGTCAGCGCCGCTCCCAAAGGATTGACATCGCTGGTTTGCCCCAGAGCCTGGTCGGGGTCGGGCGTTTCCCCTTTCATCATGTTCGCCTGTAACCGCAGCAAGTTGGCGCGGGGCGTGGCTTTCTCGATATCGTTGAGAACCTGTAACGCCTGCTCCGGATCATCGGAACTGATCAGCGCCTGGGCCAGTTCCAGACGGATGTGGTCCCGTTGCTGTGTTTCCTTCTGCAGCGCCCGGCGGAAATATTCCTCCGCTTGAAAACTTCTGTCTGTTTGAGCGAAAAGCTGGCCCAGTTTAAAATTCAAATCCGGATGATCAGGATACTGTTTGAGTCCGTCGAGGAGAAGATTTTCCGCCTGCGCGTTCTGGTCCAGATATAAGAAGGCTTCGGCGATGAGCGCCGTCTCCCGCGGATTCTGCGGCGCGCATTGCGTCAGGGCGTGCATGGTGTCGCGCAATGACGCCTTGTTGTCGAGCAGTCGAAATCCTTCGGCGACGACGGCGAGCATTTCCGGAAAACGGGAATATTCTTTTGCGGTTTGTTCGATGGTTTTTCGCAATAATTCCGGCTGGCGGGTGTGGTAGGCGGAACGCACGAACAAACTGACTGCGGTGGGATCGCCCGGCGACGCCTCATAACAGGCCTTGGCATCGACGAACGCCTGGTCGTAAAAACCATCCTCCAGCAGCGATTGCGCCAGGTAGAAACGCGGCCGGGGATCCTTGGTATTGATGTTTCCGGCGATGCGCATGGCCTGACGCGCCAGTTCTTTTTTTCCGCCGGCCAGAGCCGCTTGGCCATAATAGAATTGCAGCTCGGACGAATGCGGCATTTCGGTTTTCAGCGAGAAAAATTCCTTTTCCGCCTTGGCGATGTCGCCCTGCGCCAGCCATAGCTGCGCCTGCAGGGTGCGCGCCTGAGCCTGGCGCGGATTTTTTTCCAACACCGGCGTGAGATAGTTCTGGGCGCGATCAAATTCCTGCAGTCGCAGCGCCATATCGGCGCATTCCAGTTGAACGGCCTCTTCGTCAGGGTGCTGCGCCAGCAGTTGTTCGAGTTTTTCCGAAACCTGGCGTATTTTCTGGGTGTCAATGCGGCGCATGGTGGTCCCGATATCGCCCTGATCGGGCACATCGAGCTCCTGACGCAGCATAAGAATGACGGCTTCCAGGGGAGGATTTTCGCATTTGGCCAGGATTTCGCGGGCGGCGGCGAGATGTTCCTGATCATTGAGAATCCGGCAAAGTTCAATCAAACGCCGCGCACTTTCCCCGCGTTCGGGATCTTCGCGAAAAACATGTAAATAAGATTCAATGGCTTGTTCCATGTTTTTACGGCCTTCGCTGCGCAGTTCGTGGCTCTTTTGGCGCAGCTCGGCGGCACGGGCTTGATCGGCGGCAACCTCCGCCGTATCAGCCTGATGGGCGCGAATATCCGCCATGACATCCTGACAATACCCGATAGCCGAAAGATGATTGGCAAGCGTCTCCTGCACAATCAGAGTATCTTTCGCGTTCGTGGGTTTTGTCTGCTGCAAAAACGCATTCGCGTGCTGAAAGTCGTCGATAATGGACTGTAAATCCTCGAACGAGGCGCGGGTTTGCGGAAGCGCCATACGCTGCTGCGCCGGATAGGCGTAACTGTCGTTCAAATCCAGCAACACCTTTAAACGTTCATCGTCACCCAGTTGCTGTTCCTGTAAAAGGCGGTTGAGCCGGTCGCGGGCTTCCTGATACCGCCCCAGCCGCATCTGCACACGGGCCAGTACGCAGATGCCTTTCCAGTCGTCGGGGTGGCGCAGCGTGTATTTATTAATCATATCGAGGGCTTTTTGCGGGTTGTCGGCGCTTAACGCCAGCTCCGCGCCGCGCAGCAGGCGCGAGGACTCGTTTCGCTTGAGATACAGCCGGATGCCCAGCACCAGCCCGGTAATAACCAGCACGATAATGACAATGAGAGTAATTCGACGTTTCATGAAAATATCCTTTGATTAGGGCAGGGCCTTGTCTAAATGGGAAATACCCATATTCATAAAGGCGCTGGCGCGCTGCCGGGCCTCTTCGGCATTTTTCCCGACAGGCGTCGAGACGCGAATAAGAGCACCGGCAGCATTGCGGTTCAACAATCCATTTTTAAAAATTATCATTTGCTGACGCCAGAAGCTGGACGTGTAACGGGAGCCGCATTTATAAGTATATAAATAGTAGATTTGCATCGCTCCCGACTGCGCCACCAGTTCGCGGCAGGGAACCGGCTCTTGGCCCTCGACATTCACCAGTAGGGTGTTTTTGGACACGATTTCCTGGCCGCCGCCCTCCAGGCAAAGGTCCGGCGGATGCGTGCCTTTGCGATTATCCTGGCTGAAGACGACGCAAAAGTCCACGTCCGGCGCGATAGGATTGACATAACGGCGATAAGCGGCGTCTTCGGTTTCGAGAATAACCAGCGATTTTTTATCCATCTCCAGATCGTAACCGAACCAGTCGTCTCCGGCCAGTTGAACCTGTTCCGGCAATACGTTGCTGACCATGTTTTCCATATTTAGAGGAGGCTGCTGTTTTTGTAAGCGCAGGGCCAGCGGCGCCATAACGATCAGCAATATCACCACCATCAGGCCCGACGCCGAATGCATCGCGTCCCAGAGACGTCCGGCCTGATTCTCGTCCTCGGGACCGCGCCGGCAATCGGCCATCAGCGGCCGTCGCTCCACGGGTTTGCCGCATACGGCATAAAGCCGCAGAATCAGCTTTTCCAGGCCGAACATCAGTAAATACGCCATGACCAGAATCATCAGGCCGGAAAAATCATGATACCACCCCGTCGCCGCGTCAACATCCCATATGTGAGCTACGAGAATAAGGCTGGCGATGCGGAAGGCGTTGGAAACCACCGCGACCGGAACCGACATCACAAATAGCACCGGTTTCCACAGCCCCCGCAGCGTGCAGATATACGCATACAGCGCGCCGAACGCCATGACGCTGATCAGCGTCCGCAGGCCGTTGCATACATTGGCGATGACCAGACTTTTGTCGCCTTCCAGAAAGACGCGATTGCCGATGCGCTCCACCAGCACCCCCGTAAGTTTGACCAGGCTCACGCCCCAATCCGCCGCGATAAACTTCAGACGGAAATTTAATTGCGCGATGGACACTTCCGGCAGCGGCACCATAAACGTCAGAAACAATAGTGGAAACCACAGTCTTCGCAGCGCCCCTACTCCCCACAAAGCCAGCACCATGCCCGCCAGAATCCCGATAAACGCAAAGCCGCTGATAAAATTAATCCGCGCAAAAGAGGCCGCGATATGTATCAATATGCTCGCTATCAGGACAATCGCACCCAATAGAGGTCGCGGCCGAACCGCTATTTTGGTCTTTTTTACTAATAACAGCAGGATAATTATGCTCACCAGGGGAACCAGCGGGCCGTGGGTGTAATAACTTTCGCCGCCGGTGACGCCTTGATAGACACTGGAGATGCCCGCGCGATTCCAGGCCGGATACCACCGTATCAGCATCTCCCCGAACGTGTGCGCAAAAGCCGCCGCCAGCGCCGCAATCGCCAGCAGCCACCCCGCCCACGCCCATCTGCCTGTTTTCGGCGGTATAGGTTGATTGCCGGAGGTTGGGTCTAATGTCTTTAAGTTGTTGGGCATTAACATGTTACCCCATGTATTAAGATTCGCATATAGGTTAGTATTATATCGTACTGGCCAGGGGAGTCAATTTAACAATCATGTTCGTCACTGCTTTTAGGGACAAACCGGCGATAGAAATTTCTGGGTATAACTATTACGCCAATCAGCCGGTTAAGGTTCTGGCCTGTGATCAGTGCATACAAGGCAACACGACATAATTGATTTATAGAAGCGATAGTTATCGGTCTTTGATTTCCGGCTTTATCGCGGCGGCGAACTGGTCGATAACATAAATACGGAAACCGGGCAACGATAAAGAGCCTGGGAATGCGTTGCCATGATAAAGCAGGTTTGCGGCATGAACAAGGATATAAACGAACATAACAGGGGAAATGAATCGGCTCCGTCCACGCGACGAATTTACCTGGAATTTGAGAAACCTCTGGAAGCTATCGAGGAACAAATTCGCGAGCTTCAGGATCTGCGTAAGAGCCAGAAAGTCGATTTTGGGCCGGAAATCCGCCGGTTGCAGCAGGAACTCGACCATGCTATCTCTAGAATTTACAGTGACTTATCCGCATGGGAAATCGTGCAGGTGGCACGGCATCCCCAGCGGCCGCGACTGGGCGATTATCTGGATAGTTTTGTGCGTGATTTCGTGGAATTGCATGGCGACAGGCACTTTGGCGATGATCGGGCCATCATGACCGGCTTGGGGCGAATCGGGCGGGATAAAGTCATGGTTATCGGACATAACCGTGGTAGGACCAATGAAGAAAAAAGGGCCAGTTTTTGCGGCTGCGCTCATCCGGAGGGGTATCGCAAGGCTCTGAAAAACATGAAGCTGGCGGAAAAATATGCCCTGCCGGTCGTGTGCCTGATTGATACGCCGGGAGCGTATCCGGGAATCGGAGCCGAAGAGCGGGGGCAGGCGAATGCCATAGCGACGAATATGATGGAAATGGCCCGGCTGCGCGTGCCCATCGTGGTCGCCATTATTGGCGAGGGCGGCTCCGGCGGCGCGCTGGGCATCGGCATCGGCGATACATTGGCCATCATGGAATTTGCGTATTTTTCCGTCATATCGCCAGAAGGATGTGCGGCCATCCTCTTTAAAAATGCCGATAGGGCGGCTTCGGCGGCTTCGGCTCTGCGGCTGACCAGCAAACACCTCCTGCAATTAGGCGTCGTGGATGAAATTATTACCGAACCTCACGGCGGGGCGCATCGCAACCTCCACCAGGCCGCTCATTACCTCGAGAAATACCTGCGGAAAGCCTTGCACGAAGTGCAGACGTTGGGAATGGATGACCTCCTTGAACAGCGTTACCAGCGATTGCGGCAAATGGGTCAGTTCCACATATTATCCGAAGCGGTGCTGGTCTGAAGCGGCGGGCAAGCTTTACTTGGTTTTTACGGTGGGGGCCTTTACAATAGTCGCCGATGCGAAATATCAAACTTACCATCGCCTATGACGGCAGCGGTTACCACGGCTGGCAGCGCCAGGCGGACGGCATCATAACGGTCCAGCAGGTGCTCGAAAACGCTCTGGCCCGTGTGGTGAATCATCCGGTGAGCCTGCGCGCCTCCGGCCGGACTGATACCGGCGTTCATGCCGCCGGGCAGGTGGCTAACTTTTCCTCCGCGACTCCCATTCCCGCCGAGCGCCTGCCGCACGCCATAAACACCCGTTTGCCCGATGATATTCGCATCCGCCGCGCTCAGGACGTGGCCGCGGACTTTGA
>CAZOCV010000057.1:0-17437 GCA_964578395.1 uncultured Pirellulales bacterium | reverse complement strand
ATTTCTTCTCAAGATAATTCTTGTCCCGCGACGATACCTAATTATAATGTCGGCTGTGGAAGCATCCGCACACGCCGGCTCATTGACTTGTCGGCGGATGCCAGGTTAGACAATTTCAGCACAGCAGCAAGGATGCCGTTATGATGAATCAGGGACGATTGGTGACCGTCATAATCACGCTGATGGTCTCCATGACGGTCGGGGCCGTTATCCTTCTGGCTCTTGAAGGCACTCCCCTAAAGCCTATGGCCTTCAGTCTTTCCAGTGAAACCCGGCTGGCGAACTCCCCTTCCACCCTGGTCACCGACTCGAAAATTCAGCCCGAACGATGGCAGAGCATTGAGGTAGCCTATGAGCCTGCCGACCAGCTTGCCCCCTGGAACGGCCAACTTAGCCCCCGTCTGGCCCGCCAATACCACTTTGTTATTGATAACGGCCGCTGCGGCGCTGACGGCCAAATTTACGCCTCCTGCGGCTGGCTGGAACAGTCACCCGCCTTTGACCCCATCCGGCAAACATCCCTGGATGGCCTGGTCCGCATTTGCCTTCTGGCCCCTTCCGGCCGGCATCAATCTACCCCTCAGCAGGCCCGGCAGCTTGAAGCCCTGATTTTCACCCTCCAGCGCCACTGCGGACATGAATTCCCTGTACGTTGGAATAAATCATAAATTCAGGGTTTTTCGGCGAAAATTCCTTGTCAATTCCATAAATTTGGCTCCTCGGGGTGTTTCCTGTATTGTATTATTGGTAATAAATGGCTAGAATCAGCGTCTGTTATATAGATAGATGAGGCGATAAATCCCCTTACAAATAGGTAAAATCAGAGCAAAAAATTAAGCTTAACAGAAAATAAGGCAGAAATTTCTTGACCGGCGAAAGCCGCTATTATTCGTGTTATTATTCTAAGTTATTATTTTAAATTGCCTTATGATGATTTTCGCTTTCAACCTGCTTTGATCACCTGCTTTGAATGGGGTTTATCACCTTCGAGATGCTTTGGTCAGGTTTGTTTTATCCAACCTGGCTGCTTTGGCCGTTTTTATTTAAGTTCCGATATGTTTTTTGTGGACGTTAAGGAGTACCCACAAAGTGCCTTTGCTTGGTCGTATTCAACAACTTGCCCTTGGCTCCACGGAAACCCCGATGATTGATGGTTATCGGATCCTCAGACGTCTGGGTTTTGGCGCCGCCAGCACTATTTATCTGGTAGAGAGCGAAAAAGATAAAAACTCTTTCGCCCTCAAGCATGTCGTCCGCCAGGAAGGCCAGGACTCTCGAATGATAGAGCAAGTTGAAACTGAATACAACATCGGTTCGCAGGTGGACCATCCTTACGTTCGTAAAGTTTTTGATATCAAGCGGCGGCGAAAGATGTTACAAACGCGCGAAGTCTTTCTGCTGATGGAATTCTGCCCCGGCGTCAGTCTCGAACAAGGCCCCACGCATAGCCTGGTGGACCTCCTATTAATCTTTCGCATGGTCGCTGAAGGCCTTAACGGCATGCACCAGGCCGGAATGGTCCACTGTGATATAAAGCCAAACAATATAATTATTAGTGAAAATGGGGCTATACGCATTATCGACTTGGGCCAAAGTTGCCAGATTGGCACCGTTAAACCCCGCATACAGGGAACACCTGATTATATTGCCCCTGAACAGGTCCTCCGCAAACCTCTGGACGCGCGCACGGACATTTTTAACCTCGGCGCCACCCTTTATTGGGCATTAACCGGAAGAAATGTGCCTACGCTTATTCCTCGCCAGATGGACAGGGTCGAGTTGGCGGACGAAAGACACACCGGGCCGCCGCTGACACCTACTCAGTTAAAACCTAAAATTCCTTCCGGAGTATCCAATCTGGTCATGGATTGTATTAAAAATTCACCTCAGGATCGACCTTCAGACATGAAAACGGTCATTTCCCGGCTGGATTTGCTCATCCGCATGATTGCCGGGAGCAAACTTAACCATACCAGCGAATCAGTAGGGTCATGACGACCAAAGAAATCATCGCCGCTCTGGAGCGGGCCGCCAAAGCTAATCGCCAATCCCCTATCAGGCAAGGTAATATTTTAAAGTTTCCTTCCTCCGGGGAAGTCGTGATGACGGGCGACCTTCATGGCAATGAGGCTAATTTTCAAAAATTACTGCGTTGGGCCGACTTTGACCGCCACCCCCAACGCCATTTGATCGTTCATGAACTGCTTCATTGCAGCAATAATGCCCGCCCGGATGAGTGCCATTCCTACCGCCTTGTGGCCGCTGTCGCGGAAATGAAGGTTCTTTATCCTGCCCAGCTTCACATTTTGCTGGGTAATCACGCTATGGCCCAGCTAAGCCGTGATGAAATTCTCAAAAACGGCCAACCCATGGTTCGCGCCCTTAATACCGGCATTACCTCCGCCTTCGCCGAACGGGCCGGACTGGTTATGCAGGCATTGGATGATTTTATTTTATCACTGCCCATCGCCGCTTATGCTCCCAACCGTATCTGGATGAGCCATTCCCTGCCTTCGCCGCGGCATTTGGCCAATTTCGATGATTTCATCTTTGAAAAAGTACTTACGGTCGATGACTTCAAACGCGACGCCAGTCTGCGGGCGCTGACATGGGATCGTTTTCAAGATAGTGAAGGTCTGGAGCAACTTAAGGCCAGGTTGAATGCGGATACCTTTATTGTCGGGCATCAACCCCAAGAGGAAGGAGCCAAATTGATGCACGGCTGTATGATTGTTTTGGCCAGTGATCATAGTCACGGCCGATTTCTGCCGTTTCGGCTTGACCGGAATTACACCTCCGAAGAATTATTTGGTCAAATAAAACCTCTGGCCGCAATTGCATAATATTCGGTTCGGGGTATAATGGTTCAAAAAGCTGTTTTTTGAGAGAAAAATTATGTTACGCACAACGTTTATATTCCTGCTGGCGATAGGCATTATGGTCATTGCCGCAGGATGCAAAAAGCAAACTTCCCAGACGCCGCCAAAACGTTATCAGCCCGGTGTGGACGCCATCGCGGTGCGGCCGTTGCCGACCCTGGACAGCACTCAGGCACAGCGCATTCTCCGCAGCGGTCCCATTTTACCTACACAAGACATCAGCACGGGTGAATATGTCGAACCGGCGGCTCCTGCCCCTGTCATGCCGATAACTCCTGCGTCTGCCGCCGGCGGCACGACGCCAACGTTTACTCCTCCTGCACCGGCGCCCAGTTGGGGCAGCAGCGATCCCAACAGTTATTAATGCCAAACAACCGTTGAGAAAATGAAATTAACCCGGTCAACTGAATATGCCTTACTGGCGGCGAGTTATGTTGCCCGCCAGATGCCTTTGGGCGCCGTCGTCGCCAAACGCATCGCTGATGAATACGCCATTCCCCAGGGCTATCTGCTGAAGGTGCTTCAGCAACTGGTGCGCAGTCAGATACTCGACAGCGTCCGCGGCCCGCAGGGAGGTTTTGTTTTGGCGCGGCCTGCTGACGAAATCACTATTTTGGATATCGTTGAAGCCATCGAAGGGACGTTTATCACCGACAGCGGCGACCTATTGCAAAAAAACGGTCCGGGGTTTCAGGTTCTTAAGGGAATTTTTCATCAGGCCAGTCGGGAAGCGGCGCGTATTTTGCGTGATTCCACTCTGGCGGAACTTGTCTCTGCGCCCGTCCAATCAGCGACCTCCGCCGTCGCCCCCGTCCCGTCGGCATAATTCCTCACAACGGCGAACATCGCCCCATCCCATTTATCCCGAACGATTTTTATTTTAACGCGCCGAGCGCGCCCAGGTGACGCGCTGGCGGCCGGATAAGATGCGGCATAAGCCCAGCACGATGGCCAGATTCATGGTTAGAAAATACTTCGGGGCCGCCAGCACCTTGAGTACGCCGCTCGATACGCCGACCAGCGCGCCCATCAGTCCGCCGGCGTAAAACAAACCCTGCGCCAGCAATGTTCCGCCGTAAAACGGTTCGCCCGCCAGCAAGGTATTGGCCGCCAACATCAATACCAGGCAAAACGGCGCCAGCCAGCGCAGCAATTTATGACTGACAAAGGTGAACCACAACCGTCCCAGCCGCGGATTTAATATGCCTCGCACCAGCCAGAGCGATTGAAAATTTCCAGCGCTAATGCGAATCCGTCGCCGCATCTCGCCGCGCCAGTCGCTGACATATTCCCACGCCCGCGCCGCCGTCGCCTGACAACAGCGATAGCCCTGCGCCATAATTTTCATGCCCAAAACCTGGTCTTCGGTTATCGCCTGGCCCGGCAGCGGCGTAAACAGTTCCCGGCGAATCGCGAAAATGCCTCCATTTACGGCGGGCACCGCCGCGAAGGCGCTTTCGGCCGCCTTAACGGCGTTTTCAAACCGCCAGTACGCCCCTTCCGCCCGGCACGCTCCCTCGGATGGCGCATCGCGCAGTTCCAGGTTGCCGATCACCACGCCGATGCGTTGATCCGCGAAAGGCAGCGTCATTTGCCGAATCGCCTGGGCGTCATACATGGTATTAGCGTCGCTGAAAACCACAATCTCCGCGTGAACCGCTTCCATCAGATCATTAAGCATGCGCACCTTGCCGCGCCGCTGAGGATGCAGCAAAATACGAAAACGCCGATCATCTACCCGGCGTAAAATGGCCGCCGTGGCATCGTCGGAACCATCCGATCCAATGGCGAAGGTCAGCTTGTCGGCGGGATAATCCAGCGCCCGGCAATTGGCGATTTTTTGTTCCATCACGCTTTGTTCATTATAGGCGCTGATAACCATCGTCACCGAAGGCAGATTTTCCTCCGCTGCGCCAGGCGCCGGCGATACAGTGCGGCCGCACCGGCGCACCAGTCGCGCCAAAATCATCATCAGCGCCGGATACGCTGCATAGGTATAAATCACCACCGCCAGGCTCACCCAAAAAACCACGCGCCATATAAACGCCGTCGCCATATCCGAACCTCGATGATTTATTGCGGTTTGACGCAATACACTTCCAAATTGCCCATTCTTTGTCCCGTCCATCCTTCCAGACGCCGCAGCCCGCGGTCCGCCGCCAGTTTTAAAACGTTCAGAATGACGCTATCGGTATTCGCTTCGGCCGAGGTGGTATAAAACACCTTCACCGCCAGTCCCACGCGCTGGGCCATCAGCGTAAACGTTTTTTCATCAAAAAAAGTATAGTGCATCGTCGGTGAAAACACCGGCCGCCGCGATTGCAGACAATCGTGCAGCACGCGTGCTTTGAATTTATGCCAGCGGCCCGCCGGGAAACGCAGCGCCATAATACCGCCCGGTTTGAGCCAGCGCGCCCCGCAGCCAAGGAGGCTCCGCGGATCCGCGACATGCTCGATAACATCCCAGGCCGTCACTACGTCAAAGGTTTCCGCGGGCAGCGTGCAGGTTTCGGCCGCGGCGTTCAGGACCGGCAAGCCGAATCTTTCCCGCGCATAACGCGCCGGTCCCGTCGCCGGCTCGATTCCCGTGACGTCATAACCCTGTTGCTGCGCCGCGCAGAGAAAATGGCCGCTGCCACAACCGATATCCAGCAGTTTACCCGGCCCATCGAATGAAGAGCTGCATCGGCGCAGGACCGCGATACGCTCCAGCGCCTGATGAAATACTTTTTGTTTGGCCTGCCCGTGAGTCTCCAGGGCTGCCGCGTTTATTTCCTCTTCGGCCAGATATGTGGCGTTGTGATCCGCCGGCCGCGGACAGGTGTAAATCAATCCGCAGCGACGGCAGCGCACGATGGAAAACGTCATCCACCGCCCGAAATACGGCAGCCGCTCTCGATGAAACAGCGCGGCTTCGTCGCGGCCGCACAAATTGCACGCGGGGCGCTCCCAGCGCATCGCCGCTGAGGCCTCATCACGCGCTGTTTTTGGCCGTATCGCCGTGTTCATGAGGAAACCACCAGATGTCGAGCCAGACGGCAGAAAGCGCGAATGTTGCGTTTGGCTTCATGGGGACTGCGCAGGGACTGACCCATTTTTTTCCAGATATAACCGCGCCGCAGATAAAATTCCCGACGGGCGTAATCGCAAAACCGCATCACCTCCGCCGCCGTCAGCCCCGGCAAATCCACCACGGACGCATGCAGCCCTTCCGGCGTCAGCCAGCGGCGGTAATCCCGCGTTTGCAGATAGCCGTTCTCCGCAGCCCACGCAAACATCGCCGTGCCCGGATACACCATCATTGGAAAAAACTGCGCGCTGTCCGGATTCAGCCGCCGGGCGAAATCCAGCGTGCGCTGCATGTTCGCGGGCGTTTCGCCGGGATTACCCACCACGAAACAGCCGTGCACCAGTAAATTCGCCCGTCGCGCGTCGGCCATAAAATTCTGAGCCTGTTCAGCCCGCGTTCCCTTGCCGATGCGATCCAGCGTTTCCTGATCGGCGCTTTCAAAACCGGCGATGAGCAAGCGGCATCCGGCCGCTTTCAGCAGGCGCATATCCTCGCCGGTCAAATCCACCCGCGTGTCGCACCAGAAACGCAGCCGGTTCTTCTGTGCTATCAGTAATTCACATATCCGCCGCAGCCGCCGGCGGTCGCCGGTGAATAAATCATCTTCAATGCCCACTTCCCGTATCGCCGGCCGGCGCGCGCTCAGCGCCGCAAATTCCGCCGCCACGTTTTCCGCGCTGCGCGTGCGATATTTGCCGCGATGCATCACCTGGGGATAAACACACCACCCGCAGCGGTGGGGACAGCCGCGCGACGTGATGGTCATCGTCATGGGATAGCGCGCCGCCGAAAAGAAATAGTCCTCCACCCGCAAAAAACGATCATAGACTTCGGTAATAAACGGCAGCGCATCCAAATCCTGCAGCAACGGTTGCGCCGGCGTGGACACGAACTGTTCGCCCCGGCGGAACGTCAACCCGGCCACATGTTCCAGGTCGTCGCCGTTTCGCAGCGCCCGGCCTAAATCCACGACCGCCTGATCATATTCTCCGCGAATAATCGCATTCACCTCTGGCGCCGACCGCAGCGTTTCTTCCGGCAGCGCCGAAGCATGCGTGCCCACCAGCACGATAAACGCCGCGGGCAGGGCCTCGCGCACCCGGCGCGCGGTTTGGAGGTCTTCGCTGATGCTTGGCGTTGTGGTGTCAAGAATGACCACATCCGCTCCCGCGTCCCGCAGCGCTGCGGCGGTTTCTTCCGCGCTCCAGCGGCGCGTCACGGCGTCGATCAGCTCTACGGCGAATTCACCGCTTTTCAGCGCCCAGCCGGCCGCATACGCCAGCCAGAGGGGAAAATACAGCGTCCCGCTTTTGGTGACCGCCGGACTGCGGCTGGCGCGCGAAAACGCCAAACCTCGAAACGGACCATTTACATAAGCTAATTTCATCAAATCTCATCTTCCCCACGGCGTCCCTGCGCCGTTTGCTGTAACCTTACTACATTTGGTTTATGGACGAATGCCCGAGGCCGCCGCCGGCGCTGGCGCCGGGTTGGCCGCCGGCAGCGATGTCGTCCACCAGCTCCTCATCTGGGGCATCCATGCCGGATTCACCCAGGGAGCATAGGTGCGTCCCGCCGCCACCATCAGCCCCAGCAAAAACCAGAAATTCAATCCGCCGCCCGGCAGCATATAGGTGTTGTTCACCAGCCAGATGGTCATTTGTCCCAGCAGACCGATGACGCATCCCGCCAGCACCGCCCGCATCACCGGATCCGTCATCGCCCGAATATGACGAATCACATTGATGAACAGCGCCGCCAGCAGCAATAAAAACGCCATAACGCCCGGCAAGCCCACACGGCTGAACAAATTCAGCCAAAACGAATTAAAACCCGCCCAGATAACGCGGCTGGGCAGAATTTCAAACGACCAGCTTACTCCGTCCAGTTGCAGCGCCACGGTATTGCCGAAACCGCATCCCAGCGGTATGGCCTGGAGCAGACGCCAGGCCACCGCGGGAAATTCATAACGTGTATCTCCGGTCTTGAGCAAAAAAGCCAGTTTTTCCGGCAATAAATCGCTGATAATTCCCGGCGCAAAATACCATATAATCAATGGCGACGCCAGCAGCAGCGGCAGCGCCCACCGCGTCCGCCATACCAGTACTCCAAAGACCACCAGAATGACGCACAACATGCCGGCGCGAGAACCGGTATAATGAACACAAAGAATATTAACCGCCAGGATCGCCGCGCATCCCAGCCGCAGCGGCCACGATACGCCCCGTCCCACCAGCAGCGCCATCGCCAGCCCCACAAACACCACCAGTTGGCTGGCTAAAACGTTGGGGTCGCCGTAACTGCTCAGCACGCGACGATAGGGCGCTGCCATATCCACATAGCTGCGCGCCATGGTACTGGCGGAATTATAGGTCACATGATCGACCAATATGCCGCCTCCCCAATATTTCTGGGCAATCCCGTAAATACTCACTGCCAGCGATATGACCAGCAATCCCCGGAAAAATAATTGCAAACTGCCCGGATCTCTGAACGTCTCACTGGCGTAAAAGAATATACCAATGGCGAACAGATAAAACGCCAGTTCAATCATGGCGATTTTATTATCCCCGCCGGTCGTCAGCCCAATGCCCAGACTCAAACCCGCGATCAAAGCATATACCAGAAAAAAGTAATCCACCGGCGTGCTGATGCGTTCGTGCCGGCGGCGAAACAGCAGCCATTCCGTAATCAGGACGGCGGCAACCACGCCCGCCACCGGCAGCGGCAGGTTGAGCGTTTCGATCATGCCCCCCGCGCGCGGCAAGGCGAACAATAACAGCAGCAGCACCGCCAGCCATAATTGCCGACGACGCTGAGGATTCAGCGCCGCGAACAGGCACACCATGCTTACGTATAACAGGATTAAAAGAAGCGGATCTTTTAACCAGCTCATAAAACGTCCTTTTTTCTCTCGCCGTCAACCCGACGCCACTTGTCTTGTGTCTGATTGATTTATCGGCAGGGAGCCGCCCCGGATAAAACAAATTGCCAATCTGTAACAATTATGCCGTTTCTGACGAATAATCGGAAAAAAACGAAATGGTTATCGGCCCCAAAAAATCCGGCTTGAAATTATCGGACGTCCCGCTTTCCTTCCGCCGTCTTCTTGTAAATCGGTTCGACGGTCATGGAGAAACGCACCTGCTCCAGCCGCTGCCGCAATTGCTGCCGCACATCGCGCTTCAATTGCTGTTCTTCCGCCGGGGAAAGCTTTCGCTGCGGCACAATATCAAATACGGCCTTGAGCTGCGCATCATGTCCGATAAGCCGCAAATCGTGATAACTATTGATGCGCTCATCGGCCGAAATAACTTCGGTCACGGCCCGCGTCACTTCCTCATAACGCGGATGCGCTTTATTGATGGGATCCAGGTGCACCACCGTGTCGCCGTAAAATTCCCGCTCCACGGCCTCTTCCACCTGTTCCGATAAATCGTGCAGCTCGACGACCGGCGCATCATCCCGCACTTCAATATGCAGACTGATAATCCACATCCGCCCGTAGCGATGCACAATGATATCATGCACTCCCTCCACGCCGGTTACGCTTCGCGCCAGCGTTTCGATGCGTTTTAGCGTTTCCGGAGAAGGCGGTTCGCCCAGCAAAGGGTTCAGCGCCGTGCGCACAATTTTCGCCGCCGTGAGAATAATAATGCCCGAAACCACGATGCCGCCGATGCCATCCACCCACCGGTGATTATAACGCGCGCCCAGCAGCGAGACCACCACCACCAGCGTCGCCAGCACGTCAAACCGGTGGTTCCAGGCGTCCGCCCGCAAGGTGTCTGAATCTATCAAGCGACCCATTTCATCCGCAAACCGCGCCAGCAGTTCCTTGAGCACAATGGTCGCCGCCAGCACCACCCACACCCACCATGCCGCCTGTTCAATCCTGATGTGCGGATGCAGCGCCTCCGCTACGGAACTTTTGAAAAGTTCCACCCCCGCCACCGCCATCAGCACGCCCACCACCAGTGTCACAATCGGCTCCATGCGCCCGTGCCCGAATGGATGCTCGGCGTCGCCCGGTTTGCCCGAGAGGCGAAAACCTACCAGCATAATCACCGATATCACCGCATCGCCCAACTGGTTTACCCCATCCCCCACCAGCGCGACGCTGTGTAAAATAACGCCCATCACCAGCTTCGTCAGGCACAGAACAATGTTTACCCCCAGTGCGGTCCATGCCTCCAGCGCGCCATAATGCGCCCGTACGGCCGGATCATTCACTTTGCCGGAATCGGCGATCAACGCCCGCACCATCCATCGCGCCAGCATTCTCATCTTGATTTACTCTTCGTCGTCCTGATTTTGATTATTTTCGGCCAAAGCCTGTTTTTGCCAGCGGGCCAGTTCCGCCAGCCGCGCCATAATATCCAGATGTTGCGTGCACGCCTGCTCGCAGCGGCCGCACCGTGTGCAATCCGCCGCCTCGCCGGGCCGGTCCACCAGATAGCCCCATTCCAAAGCGCCTTTCATTTGACGGATAAGTTTTTCTTCATCATTCACGCCCAGCAGCTTGTTATTATAATACTGCAAATACGCCGATATGGGAATCCCCTGCGGACACGCCGCCAGGCAATAGCCGCACGCGGTGCACAGGGCGTCCATTTTTTCACTGAGTTGCCGGCGAATGCGTTCGATGTCCGCCGCCGTGAAAGGCTGGCTGCGCCCGGCGACGCGACAAGCGACATCAACATGCTCGCGGCGGCTAAAACCGTTGAGCGTTACGGTAATCTGCGGGCAACTCAGACAAAACCGCAGCGCCGCTTCGGTAGGCGTCTCGCCGGGTTCAGCCAAAAATCCCAGTTTGTCCTCATGCTGAGGTATCGTTCCGCCCGCCAGCGGATTCATCGCCGCCACGCCCAGCCCCAGCTCATGCGCCCGCGTCACCGCCGACCAGCGATACGGAAAATTCAGCAGATTCACGCCCAGCAGCACGCCTTCCACCTTGCCGTCCTCCAAAATGGGCGTCAGCCGTTCGCCCTGCAAATGCGAACTCAACACGATGTGCCGAATCAGTCCTTGCTCCCGGCACTTCAGCAATCCTTCGTATTGACCGCCCGGCCGCATCGCCAGGTCATACTGCTCCGGCCTGCGAATGCACCAGATATGATAAAAATCAATCGTTTCCACCTGTAAAACGTTCAGCGACGCCTTCACCGCCTCGATCGCCTTGTCCGCGGTATCGAACGTCACCGGCATGCCCTTGGTAGAAACAAAAAACCGCTCCCGCTGCCCGGCCATCTCGGCAAACGCCTTGCCCATAATGGTTTCACTTTTGTCGTCGCAGTAACCCGGCGCGGTGTCGAAATACGTGACGCCCTGATCGAACGCATAACGTACCAGGGCCACATTGTCCGCTTCCGGCTGCTGCAAATCAAATCGCATTCCGCCAAAACCCACGGCTGAAACCGCATGGCCGGTTCGACCATAAATTTTTGTCAGCATAATAACACCTTATTACTTACCGGCTCGCTCAAAAAAACTGTTTCTCCTGTTGCCATCGCTATGGAATCGTTATTGACGACGTCCAGCACCGCCCCGGCCAGCTCCCGCGCGCAGGCACGGTCAACAAAATGGACGCGGTCGCCCCCGCCCAATAGTTCTCTGTTTTCACCCTCCACAGTAACAATACGGTTTCCTGCCGCTTGCGCATACGCCAGCCGAATCCAGCCTTCCCCCTCAGGCCCGCCGGCCAGCACCACATCGCACGCCGCCAGCGTTTCCTCCCAGCCATATGTTTCCTCTGCCAGAAAACACAAGCCCTCACTGCCCCACATTCGCTCCCACGCCTCAATCTGCCGCCGTTGCCCCGGAGTGACCCGCCCCACAATGACCAGCCGCACCTCTCCCGCCACGTAACGCACCATGCTCGCCGTCCACACCGCCAACCGCAATCC
Source organism: uncultured Pirellulales bacterium (assembly GCA_964578395.1). GTDB lineage: Bacteria > Planctomycetota > Phycisphaerae > Sedimentisphaerales > SM23-30 > JAFGBA01. The sequence continues at coordinate 5,582 of CAZOCV010000057.1, read as the reverse complement.
CTTCTCCCCCGGCCGCGACACCGTCAAAAGCCGCAGCGGCCGCGACGCCGAACCGTTTACAACATCATTTTTATCAATCGCGTCCTGAATCTGGCGAATGCGCGCCGGTTCTATGGGATGCGCCTGCGGACGCACCGGGCGAAGTTCCACTCGGCTTGAATCCGTGCCCCAAGGTGCTGCCCAGGAATGAACCGGTGTAATATAGCGCGTCTGGCCTGCCATCCATCGCCGTCGCGGGCGCAGCCATGACGCCGCCCGCTCGCTGGTCACATGCACATCCACCGGAATTTTTTCCCACCGCGCCGCCCACACCACCGGCCAGGTGACGCCATCCGGCTCGTACCAGCTTACCCGTTCCACACCGCGCTGACGCAGCCACCGCCGCCAGCCCCAGATATTCCAGCGATAAATCTCCGTGCCGCCGCCCGCCGCGGAAAAATCCAGCAGCAATCCCCCATCTCCTCCGGTGAGACTCTCCCGCCATAACGCATCGGCCTGCGGGCCTATCAGCGCCAAAGAACACGTCATGGCCTTACTCACTCTCGAGTTTGTGCTTATAAAAACACGGACCGATTTGCGCCGCAAAATCCTTGCTCATCTCCTTGATGAGGCGCCTTTCATAGGTTGGCCCGATACCTTCGGCGAAATCTTTGGCGACGGTAAACGGCCGCTGCGCTTCCGCCTCCGGCCAGACGCGCCGGCCCGTGGACGACTCTATCAGCTTGCATGCACCCGCCAGATGCCCCTCGAAAAAATCCTGTCCGATTTCGTGCCGCGTTTCCAGTTGATTCACCAGCACGTATAAAACATAATTTCCGCCCAGTTCCTCACCCAGTTTTTGAATCGGCCAGGCGGCCGCATCATCGTGCTGCCGACGAAACCGCATCACCTTTTCATAATCCACTACGCCGGCAACCGCCTTATTCTTTTTTAACAGCGCTTCGGTTTCCTCGGCGATATCCCGCCGCAGCAGCGTACTCTGCTCACTTTCCGTCACCGCCAGATCCACCCATATCAAAAGCTGCTTCTCCCCCATCTCATATTCCGCCTCAACGGTTTTTGCCGGCGCTAATGGCGCTATAAAAATACCATACAGCGGCCCGCACCCCGACAGCATCATCCCCAGCATCAGTAAAATCAATACCATCGCGGATGCTGAGAGGCCTCTTGCCATTGCGGCTTGTGAGTTCTGAGTTCTGAGTTCTATTCTTTTCATGGGCGGCATCCGTATAGAAATAATTATTTCTTCGGTTCCTTATGATCGTAAAACTTTTTCGCCAGCGCCTTGCCGAACTCGCCCACCGTATGATTTTCTAAAATCGCCCGCGTCGCCATGTCGGTCATCGGCACCGGATTATCCGGAGGAAATATCATACTGATTTCCGTCTGATACACCGGCTCATCGGGCTTAGCGCCGGCCATATCATACACCCGCACATCCGCCGTAACCCGCCCGCGCAGCAGATTCACGCTGTTTTCCTCCTCCAGCGTAAACTCAATCACATCCAGATACAACACCCGCTGCGCCTCAAACCGCCGCCCGATGTCCGAAACCGGCAGGTAAAACCAGTCCAGGTCCTCCTGCTGAAAACGCTCTATGGCCTGCTGATCAACAAACGTCGCTCCCTCGATTCCTTGCCCTATTTCATACGCGCTCGCCAGGGCCAGATTGCTCCGCACCAGCGGATGCTCAAACTCCGTTGCCGGCCCCACCGCCACGACGATTGCCGTTCGCGCCCCTTCCAGCCCCGTGTATTCCGCCTTGACTTTCGTTTCCTGTTCTCCAAACAAAACATAAAGCGGATACGAGAGTACATTGCAGCCTCCCGCCCATACGACTACGCCTAACAGGATATATGTTGCCGTGATTTGTCGCATTCGTAAGCTCCTGTAAATTATCCCACATGTACCACACAACACCACATCCAGCCTGACAGTATTATAATGCAATATATTATAAATAAAAGCTTTATATTCATTCCCATCAGCCGCAAATGCCACGGAGCCCCCGTCAGGGCTTCGTCAAATAAAAACAGGCTCATCACGATGGCGGCCAGAGCCGTCACCGCCCCCGCCGGCTGTACTAGAAAAGCCTTAACTATATCCCCATGCATAAGATATGAAAAAGATGTTGTCATCCCGCACGTCGGACATGGCCACCCCGTCCGCTCATAAAAACCACATTCAGGAAATCCCAACTGCTCGTGTGTCCCCAACCCGCGAGCATCGGGCCGTAATATACTCCCCAGCAACAATAATGACCAAATAGCCAACGTTACCGCCCCTGATGCGGCCCGCAGGGCCACACCGGCCCGACCGGTGGGAGGAGCAAATGACGGCCATCTTAACTCCTTTAATAACAACATATTACGACTACTCCGGCCTGGGAAAACATGGATTGCTCGTTTGGCGGGCCTTTCACGGTTGTTACGATTTACCTATTCTATTGAAAGCAGGTCCACTGTCAACGGCCACTTCCGGCCTGCCCAAAATATAAAATAGTTAAAATTTTTACTTTTTCCCAATTTCATACTTTTCCCAAGCACAAATGTGCCTTATAATTATATAGTTGACTGGGTTGTCCAACTTAGACCGTTAAGGATGAGTCTCTTTTTCTCCTCCTTTGTTGGCGAAGCAGAGCGACCCCTCCCGTTCTGCTTCGCACTTTTTTTGCGCATTCGACCCCACAAACCCCCGGCCGCCGAAATAATTTCCAGGCGGTATCTTCCCGGCTGTTACGGTTAATCCGTGCATTTTTCCGCCCGTCTGGTATAATATAAAGTTTGGTCTGTCCTTAAGTAAATGGAATGTGATAGACAATCCTGATTGCAAGGGCCTTGAACCTTGGCTGATACGTCGCAAAAATATATCGCCATCCGGGGTGGCCGCGAACACAACCTCAAATCCGTCAACGTCGATATCCCCCGCGACCAGTTTGTGGTTATTACCGGCCTGAGCGGGTCCGGCAAAAGCTCGCTCGCCTTCGATACTATTTTCGCCGAAGGCCAGCGCAAATACGTCGAATCCCTTAGCGCTTACGCCCGCCAGTTCCTCGAACAAATGCAAAAACCTGACGTGGAAAGCATTGAAGGCCTGCCCCCCACCATCGCCATCGAACAACGCAGCGGCAGCCATAATCCCCGCTCCACCGTTGCCACCACCACCGAAATTTATGATTATCTGCGCTTGCTTTTTGCCCGCGTCGGTCAGCCTCATTGTCATGTCTGCGGCAAACCCATTAAATCCCTTCATGCCGCTCAGATGGTTGATGCCTTGCTGGACATGGGCGAAAATACCCGTATTCAGATTTGCGCCCCGCTCATCCGCGGCCAAAAGGGCGAACATGCCGAGGTGCTCCGCCGCATTCAGCGTGAAGGTTTCGTCCGCGTCCGCATCGACGGCGAAATTTACGAAGTTAAAGACGTCCCCAAACTCGCTCGCCATAAAATCCACCACATTGAAGCCGTCGTGGATCGCCTCGCCGTCCGCGCCGCCATTCGCGCCCGCCTCGCCGACTCGGTCGAAATCGCTCTCAAGCTAGGTGATGGCCTGGTCGCCATCCTTAAAGAAGATAAACCCAACGTCTGGCGCGAAATTCTCTTCAGCGAAAAATACGCCTGCCTGGACCATCCCGACGCCGCTCTGAGCGAACTCTCGCCCCGCTGCTTCAGCTTCAACAATCCGTATGGCGCTTGTCCCGCCTGCGATGGTCTTGGTAATATTCTCGAATTTGACCCCGAACTCGTTGTTCCCGACGACAACCTTTCCCTCACCGAAGGCGCCATCGACGCCTGGCGGCGCGGCGGCAAACGCATGAATATTTTTTATAACCGCCTGATTCGCCGTTTCTGCCGCGAATTCGACATCAGCCCCGACACGCCGTTTAAAAATCTGCCCGCCCGCGCCAAACAGGTGCTCCTTTACGGCGAAGATGACGACGGCCCCGCCCAATTCGAAGGCGTCATCCCCAATCTCACGCGCCGCTTCCGCAGCACCGACAGCGAATTCGTTAAGGCCCGTCTGCACCAGTACCTTTCCGAACAACCCTGCCGCCAGTGTAACGGCGCCCGCCTTCGCCCCGAATCTCTGGCCGTTTACGTTAACGAGAAAAACATTCACAACATCGTCAGCATGAGCATTGCCCAGGCTCATGCTTTCTTCCAGCACTTGCCGCTGAATGCTGAACACGAACAAATCGCCCGCCCCATTCTCAGGGAGCTTTCCAGCCGCCTGGAATTCATGCAGAACGTCGGCCTCGAATATCTTACCCTCGACCGCATCAGCGGCACGCTTTCCGGCGGCGAGGCGCAGCGCATCCGTCTGGCCACCCAGGTCGGCTCGAAACTTGTCGGCGTCTGCTACGTCCTCGATGAACCCAGCATCGGCCTCCACCACCGCGATAACCAGAAACTCATCAAAACCCTCCGCGACCTTACCGACCTGGGCAATTCCGTCCTCGTCGTCGAACACGATGAAGACACCATGTACGCCGCCGACCACATTATCGATGTCGGTCCCGGCGCCGGCATTCACGGCGGCGAAGTCATCGCTCAGGGAACCGTAAGCGACATCATCGCCAGCCCCCGCTCCCTCACCGGCAAATACCTCAGCGGCGAACGTGAAATCAAACTGCCCGAAAAACGCCGTAAGGTGAATATTAAATACTGCCTCGAATTGCGCGGCTGCGCCCACAACAACCTCAAAAAAATCGACGTCGCCTTCCCGCTGGGCGTTTTTGTCTGCGTCACCGGCGTCAGCGGCTCCGGAAAAAGTTCGCTCGTTCGGCACACCCTGCTCCCCGCCGTCAAACGAAAACTCTACGCCTCCCGAGAAAAACCCGGCGCCTTCGCCAAACTGCTCGGCGTCACCCGCATCGATAAGGTTATTCAAATCGACCAAAGCCCCATCGGCCGCACCCCGCGCTCCAACCCGGCCACCTACACCGGTGTCTTTGACCTTATTCGCCAGCTCTTCAGCAAAACCCGCGAAGCCAAAATCCGCGGCTACGGCCCCGGCCGCTTCAGCTTCAACGTCAAAGGCGGCCGCTGCGAAGACTGCCTCGGTCAGGGCACGCGCAAAATTGAAATGCACTTTTTGCCCGACGTCTATGTCACCTGCCAGCAGTGCAAAGGTACACGCTACAACCGCGAAACCATTGAAATTACCTACCGCGGCAAAAACATCGCCGACGTCCTCGACATGCACGTCGCTCAGGCCATGGAATTTTTCGAGAACTTCCCCAAAATCCAGCAGATGCTCAAAACCCTCAACGATGTCGGCCTCGGCTACGTTACTCTCGGCCAATCGTCCGTCACGCTCTCCGGCGGTGAGGCCCAGCGCGTCAAGCTCGCCGCCGAACTGGGCAAGGCCACCACCGGCCACACGCTTTATGTTCTCGATGAACCCACCACCGGCCTGCACTTTGCCGATATCCACAATCTCCTCGAGGTTCTTAATCGCCTCGTCGATATGGGCAACACCGTTCTCGTCATCGAACACAACCTCGACGTCATTAAAATGGCCGACTGGATTATCGACCTCGGCCCCGAAGGCGGCGACGCCGGCGGCCAAATCATCGCCGA
>CAZOCV010000056.1:0-17439 GCA_964578395.1 uncultured Pirellulales bacterium | reverse complement strand
TCCACGGCGTCGTCGGAGCGGGCCAGCACGTAACCGGCGCCGCGGCGGGTGCAAAACTCATTGAGTTCATGGCAATACTGATGGACCGTTTTGCGATAATAATTCAGCAAAGCGCTGTTGATGGTCACTTCGGCGACGCCTTCATCCTCTACGTCAATCAGGCGAAAATCACCGCTCAGCGGCGGGTCCAGTTCCTGCGGCGAAAGCACCTGCATCGCATAGAGGTCAAACTTGCGGGCGGTCAGCCGGCGCAGGCCGTCGGCATAACCTTCCTTGAAAAGAAAATCCGAAATAACCATGATGATGCCCGTCCCAACCTGGTTGGCGCACACCTCGCGGCAGACGCGGTCGAAATCGCCGGGGCCTTCGCAGGCTGCCCCTATCAGCATATCGGCCATCATGGGCAAATACCTTCGGCCACGGAGGTTGCTTTGCTGGCTGCGCACACCGTCGCCGAACAGGCTCATCGTGACGCGATTATTATTGACCAGGCCGACATATCCCAGCGCCGCCGCCAGCCGCTTGATAAACAGCTCCTTGGATGGCTCGCCATACGCCGTCGAACCGCTCACATCGACCAGCACATGCACCGATAAATCCAGTTCTTCCAGAAACAGCTTCATAAAAAGCTGATCGAGCCGGCCATAGATATTCCAGTCGATAAACCGCAAATCGTCCCCCGCTACATACTGGCGGTGATCGGCGAATTCGACGCTTTGGCCGCGGCGTTTGGAGCGGCGCTCGCCGTGCAGCTTTCCCTGCAGCATCCTGCGGCTAAGCACGTCCAGGCCGTCCAGCCGCGCCATAAAATCGGCGCTGAGCAGGTCGGTCAGCTTGCGCGGCGATTTGATTTTTGTTTGCGTTGCCGTCATGATTTATTCCCGTCAGGACGCCGCTACGGCGACATCCGAGGCCGTTTTCACATTTTCGTAAATATCGTCGAGAATATCATCGTTATCAATGCCCTCCGCCTGGCCTTCAAAATTGAGCAGCAGGCGATGCCGCAGGCTCGGCCGCAGCGAGCGGGCCACATCCTCGAAACTGACGTGGTAGCGTTCATCCAGCAGCGCTCGTACTTTCGCCGACAGCACCAGTGTCTGCACCCCGCGCGGCGATGACCCGTAACGCACGTAGCGGTTGGTCATGTCCGTGGCAAATTCGCCCTGCGGATGCGTCGCCAGCGTCAGGCGGATGGCGTAATCCTGCACATGCGGCGCGATGGCCACCTGCCGAACAAGCTGCTGGGCAGCGATAATGGTCTTGCCGTCCGTAACAGGTTTAACTTCCGGCCGTTCGCCGCTGGTGGTGCGGTCGAGAATCACGCGCAATTCCTCGCGGCTGCTATGGGGCACCAGCAGCTTGAAGAAGAAGCGGTCAAGCTGGGCTTCCGGCAGCGGGTACGTGCCTTCCTGCTCGATGGGATTCTGCGTCGCCAGCACGATAAAGGGCTGGGGCAGATGATAGAGCGTGCCGCTGCTGGTGACAGTGCGCTCCTGCATGGCTTCGAGCATCGCCGACTGCGTTTTGGGCGTAGCGCGGTTGATTTCATCGGCCAGAATAATCTGGCCGAAGATAGGCCCGCGCTGAAACTCAAACTGCCTCCGGCCTGATGCGGAGTCTTCGATAATCAGGTTGGTCCCGACGATGTCGGCGGGCATCAAATCCGGCGTAAACTGGATGCGCCGAAATTCCAGCGACAGCGATTCGCTCAGCGTCCGCACCAGCAGCGTCTTACCCAGGCCCGGAACGCCTTCGAGCAGCACGTGACCGCCGCTGAAAAGCGTAATCAGCACGTCGGTGATTATATCATCGTGGCCGACGATGACCTTGGACACCTCGGCATGTAACGCCGTGAACAACTGGCGGAATTCGCGGCATATCTGTTCGACGGATTTCGTTTCACTGGTCATGGATTTTTCTCCTTTAACCGCGGATTGATTTCTTATTCTGACTTGCGGCTTCTGAATTCCTGAATTCCATTTTTAAACTTTTATCTGTCATTTTGATTTTTGCTTTTTTACTTTTTACTTTTTACTTTTTACTTTTTACTTTTTCTTATACGCATCCCGTTTGGCCTGAAGCAGGCGGTTAATGTGACTGTCGCCTTCTGCGGCGGCCGCCGACCCGGACACGGACGGTTGGGCCGACGGGGCCTGCGACGATGTGCACGGCGCATCCACTGGTGGAGCAACATCCGCCAAAGGCAGCGGTGGCGCTTCGTCGGGAACACTCTCCGGCTCGTAATGCTGCTGAGCAAGGGGCGAAGGCGTCGTCCGGCTCAGCCGGCTACGCACATCCCGCCGCACCGCCTGCAAACGGCTCAACATGGCTTGCTGCGTGGTCGCTCCCTGCGCCCGACCGAACCACACCGCCACGCGATGTCGTATGGCCTGCGTATCCAGGGCAATCCGGCGCACGGCGACATCCAGCAGAAACACCGCCAGCCAGATTAATAGTAACGGCGTCGTCAGCGGCAAATACGTTTTGGGATAACGCACGCCTTCATGGCTGAACATGTTCGCGCGGGTCGGGTCCGTATCCAGCACCCGCCCACGAGTCAACCGGCTGATTTCCCTCAGCATCGCGGTATTATCCGTCAAATCCTGGAATTCCGGCGCGAAAGGCACATTCACCGCCGTCGGCACAACCTGCACCTCGTTATCGCCGCCGGCTTTTTGATAACGCAGGTTGATGACATAGCTGCCCGCCTGGCTCGCCTTGAAGGCGCCTTTATACTGTTTGGGACCAGTCTGCGTCATGGCCGCAGCAAACATGCTCATATCCGGGGCGATAATCTGGGCGTCGATGCGGCTGAAAGCGACCGGCGCATCCCCTTCCTCGGTTGCTTCCATAAAAATCGACACCTCCCGGCCTTCCACATCGGTAAGTATTTCACAGTCGCGCGGCTGAGTGGGCTTGCCCGTCCAGCGCACCAGTTGTTCCCAGAAGCGGTCGAACCCTTCCCAGCCAATCCATTGCGGCGCCCAGCGGGAGTCGGCCGACGTGGTCAGCGCGGCGCATCGCCCCAGACCCGCCTGCCGCGTAGCGAGAATCGGATCGCCGTCGCTGCTGGTAATCAGCGTTTGGGCCATATCGCGCCGCACCCCGGTAAGCACATACCCATTCAGCGGCGGCAGCGACGTATCCACGCCGCGAATCACTTCGTGCAGAGCGAACAGCATTTTCGGGGTAAAGAGTTTTTCCACAATCAGCGCCCGCCGCACCACCTGGGCTTCCTTGATGAAAATCCGGGGAATATCCGTGGGCTTGACCGCTTCGTAATAACGTCCTTTGGTGACACCGGCAATAAACTTCATTAAATCAATATTGGCGCCTTCGCCGACGCCGACGGTGGACACCGTCACTTTATTTTCCGCCAGTTTTTTTCCCAAATCGGCACATAACTGCGGGTCGCCGGTTTGCCCGTCGCTAAGCAGTATAACATGTTTGATGCCTGCATTGTCGGCACGCAGCGCCTCGACGGCCATTTCCATGGCCGGTCCCATCATCGTGCCGCCGTCAGCGCCTACATTGGAAATGGTTTTATAAATTTTTTCTTTATTTTCCGCCGTAGCCTGCGTCATCTTCACCAGCCACTGGCTGCGGGCGTCAAAAAGAATGATGCCCACCTCATCTTTGTAGCTGAGCTGCTTGACAGCGGCTATAGCCGCCGTTTTGCACATACGGATTTTATCGCCCACCATCGAACCGCTGCGGTCGATAATCAGCACCAGGGCGCCCTTGGGCATTTGCTTTTTCTGCGGCGGGTCAAGATCGACGGGTAAAATATCCTCCACGGGCGAACCGATCCAGCCTCCCGCCCCGAACGACTCCGGCCCCCCGCTCATCACCAGCCCGCCGCCGAGATCATTGACATAACGGGTGAGCATCTCCTGCTGTTCGGCGGTAAGGGCGCTGCTGTCGATATTGGCCAGAATAATCGCATCCGTATCCAGCAATTGCGTGGGGTTGGCGGGAAAGTCGGATATATGCGCATAGTTGGTCGCCATGCTGGTTTTTTTCAGCGCGTTGGCTATCGCCAAACCCGCGCGGCCGTCGGCGTCGCAAACCAGCACATGCCCCGGACCGTGAACATAGGTAATCGCCGAGGCGCGGTTGTTCTCTTCTATCTGATCGGCTTGGGGACCTTCGGGAATAAAATACGCTTCAAATTCGTGGATGCCCCGCGAGGCGCTGGGCAGCGACAATGTTTTAACATTGGTGCCGGACTTAAGCTCCACGGCAATGCTGGACTCGGATGAATCCGGATCCAGGTCCACCACCTGCCCGTTGAGATTAAGCTGCAATCGCCCGCTCGCGGCTTTGGTGCTGTGCAGGATGAATCGCAGCGGCAATGTCTGCCGCCCCGCCGCCGTCGCCGGAACCGACAGGCGTTTGAAAATCACCTCCGCGTCGTAATCGTATTGCAGCGGCAGCACGTCGATGGGAATACCGTTGGCCCCGGCCGTCTGGGCCGCTTCCAGCAGCCGCCCGCGCGTCTCGTTGCCGTCGCTGGCCAGCACAATCCGCACCGCCGAATCCGGCGGCGCTATCGCCAGCGCCATATTAAGGCCCGCCGCCAGATCGCTTTCATGGCCGCCGAGGTTCGTGCTGCGCTCATGCACAACGGCGTCCGCCGAGGGCAGTTTGGCAATCGCCGCCTGTTCGGCGACATCAATCACGGCAAGCTGATCATCATGGGCGCGGGCCTGAAAGGCTTCCTGCAAATAAGCCTGCGCCTGCTGCTGCACCGGCGTAGGGATGCTTCGGCTGCGGTCGATAATCGTAATCAGCGTAAGCTGTTCATTGGTGCGGGTAAATTTCGGCTGCGCCAGCGCCACGGCCAGCAGCACCACCACCAGGCAGCGCAGCACCGTTGCGGTCCATTGCCGCCCCCGTCCCAGGGCCACCAGGTTGCGCCGCCCCATCCAGACGATGGGGATTACCAGCAAACACGCCGGCAGCCAGATGGGCGCCGCAAAATAAATACCGATGGTCGCTATCATAAAGTCGTTGCGCTTCCCCCGCCATTAATAACGCAACACTCCCCCATCCCCGGCCGAACCCGACTCACTGCCTGCCTCATGCAACCTCCATAATGGTGTCGCGGGCATCCTTCCCGCGATTTATGGCCAACGTCCACATTCACACTATTATTTTTCCGGTTCCTTTTGCGCGGGCTTTTGCGCTTCCAATTGTCCGAAATACTGCTTGACCGCTTTCTCGTATTTTTTCGGGATGTGATTTTCGGCGATGGCGTCAGCGGCTTCGCTCTTGGCGGCCTCGACCACGGCGCCAAAATCCTGATGAGCCTCGCCCTTGACCTGTTCATCCTTGAAATACCACGTGGCGACTATTGGACCGCCGGGCTGCACCTGGCTTTTCGTCTTGGCGCTCTTGGTTTTGTTCACATCGAAAAATTCACTGTCCGTAACGCCGCTGCCCGGAGCGTTGCCGATGCCCTCCCCCTGCCCGCCGCCATCGCCCATTCCCGGGTTGCCCCAGCCGCAGCCTTCGCCCATGCCCTGGCCCATATTTTGACCGAGTTCCTGTATGGCCTGATAAATTTCATCAAGGCTTTCCTGGGCCAGCTCCGACTGCGCCTCCATCGCTTCCATATCGCCAAGCTGGTCCGCCAGCGCCTCCATTTCCGCCTGCGAAAGCCCGCCTTCGCCGCCTTCATTGCCCTCCCCCGCCGCCTGGACCATGGCCTGGCTAAGCTGTTGGCAGTTTTGACAGGCCTGCCCGCAGGCGCTCGCTTTCTTCATGAGCGTCTCGATGACATTTTGCTCGATGCCCAGTTGCTGGAGTTTTTGCTGCAATTGCTTTTCGTCGAGTTTGGCCAGTTCTTTGTCCAAGCCGTGCTTTTCCAGTTCTTTTTGCATCTCCTCGTTACGCTCGGCAAGTTCCTTGAGCTTTTCCGACATTTTGCGCAATTGTTCGGCCAGTCGTTTTTGCTCTTCCGGCGAAAGCTTTTTTTCTTTGAGCTGCTGCTGCATTTTGTCCACTATATCGGCGGCCTTCTTGAAGTCGCCTGTCGCCATCGCCTGTTGCAGCCGAGAGGCCGGACCGTCCGGGGCGCTGGGCACTTGCTTCATCATCTCCTGCATCACATCCAGCGCCGCCTGATTCCGCTGCAAATGAGTCTGGTTAATTTGATCGGACATATCGCCGAGTTTGCGAATCACTTGCCGCTTGAGGTCATTGGGCTGAAGGTTATCCGGCAGGGCTTTGAGGTCTTCCAGCGCAGAAGCAACTTGCGGGTCCTGCAATTGCTTGACCGCCGCCTCGACCGCCCGCACCGTCTGCCGCACCTCCGCCTGGGCGGTCTGTTGCAAACGTGCGTTTTTTTCTTCATCCTGGCGACGTTGGAGAATGCCCAGCAAGTCCTGCTGCGGCAGATATAACAGTGTCAGTAATGCCAACCCCCACACGCCCCCCGCCCAAATCCAGGTCCGACTGGGCCGCACGGGGAAAAATCCGCCGGGTTGTAATTTTTCCGCCAGGCCGGTCGTTTCTCGCCGCGTGGCGTCAATAAATGGCCCATCCATATCACGCAGAGCTAATACCGTACTAAAACGTTCCTTTAGCCCCAGTCGTTCATCGCACAATACCGCCGCCTGAAGCCGTGTTGGCCGCCGCCGCCATGCCAGCACCGCGACCGCCGCCATTGACGCAGCCACCAGCGACCAGGCAAATACCTGCATGTTCCAGGTAAAAGAAAAAAGTTTGGTTACGAGAATCGTAGCCCCCGCCACCGCTCCGGCCGCTATCGCCACCTCCCCGCCGGCCTGCAAAACGGTATTCAGCCCGCACCGCCGCTGCACCTGATTGAGCCTGGCATCAAACGTTGAGCGCATGTCCCAATTCCTTTTCCCTTGAGAACGCCTCGGCTGCCTTAAAGACTATATCGAGTTCAAGCCTCAGTTGGTCATCACACCGCCCGGCAGCGGAACTCTACATCAGTATGATGCAACAACCTAACAACTGAATTCCCATTAGGTTACATCATGGTAAAGCATGTTATCTCAACCGAATATCCACAACCGGCATCTCATTGTACCTGATTATTTAGACGTAGTAAACCCCTGTAATGTTTCCATAAAAATGCAACAAAGGTTAAAAACCGCCGCTGAATCATGAAAATGTTAGATAATTGGTAAATAATTGCATGTTTTAGAAATATAAATTAGTTTTTGGACAGACTAAAGTTCACGATCATTCAGAAAGGCATACAATTCGTTACCATGCGGGTGGTCTTTGAGCCAAACCTTAATATCCTTAATGCGTCTGAAATCTTCCCGGCCGAATAATTGTTCAAGAAATCTTTCCCGGTCGCGGCGCTGTTGTTCATTTCGCACCTGATGCTGCCAGATTTCCGAAAAAATCAAATGGACATCCTTATGAAGATTACGGCGCTTGAGGGCATCCCATTCCTGGCTATCGAACCACATGCCGCCACAATGGCCGCAGCGATCCAGACGAAAGTCACAACCGTGGCCCACGGGATAACGAATCAGAATATGACCGCATTCGGGGCAAAGTTTGACGGAAGTATTGTCCTGGATGGCTAACTCCGCCGGCGCGGGCGGCGGATTTTCCGCTAAATTTTTACCCTGAGCATCCCTCCAGCGCCAATATTGATAGGAAGGAATCCAGCATCCCTGACATTCATGGCACGACAAAACCTTCAAGCCGGTTTCTAATTCCTGATGTTTTAACGTTCCTTTTTTACACGCCGGACATTGCATAGATTTACTCTTTTGCTGAATTGTTTATATCCCCGGAAATCAGAACATCATGGTCAAATGTTTTTATGAAAACGTGTTCGATATTCTCCAGCGGGTTGGCGGCCTGGAGCGACATGCCTCCGCTGCCGATAAGCACCGGGGCGACATAGGCCAAAATGCGATCAGCGAGTTTGGCGGCCAGAAAGGCATCCAGCACCGTCGGCCCCCCTTCGACGAGTACTTCCAGCACACCGCGGCGGGCCAGTTCACTTAGAAGGGCATCGAGGTCGAGCCTTGGGTATCCCTGAGATGCCGAGGGCAGTCCCACGACTTCAGCTCCGGCATCGATAAGCGACTGTGCCCGGCTGCGTTCCCTAAATAAAACTTGCTGGTCGGTGCAGATTAACAAAGGAAATTCGCGGGCGCTGCGCACCAGTTGGGACTCAGGCGGCGTCCGCAAGTGTTGGTCCAGCACTACCCGCAGGGGCTGATGATGCTTTCCCCGCAAACGAACATTAAGCATGGGGTCATCCGCCAGCACCGTTCCGATGCCGATTAAGACCGCCCCACATTCCGCCCTGACGCGATGGACATGTTCGCGTGCTTTGGGACCGGTTATCCAACGGCGGTGGGGAAGTGATGATTCTTCATCCGGCCAGGTGAGCTTGCCGTCAAGGGACTGTGCCCACTTGAGAATTACCAGAGGCCGGCGGGTTCGCTGAACCTTGAAAAAACCGGCATTGAGCCGCAAAGCTTCTTCCCGGCAGCAGCCAACCGTCACCCTTACTCCGTTTTGCCGCAACTGCTCGGCGCCGCGCCCGGCAACTTCCTGGTATTCATCCAGTATAGCGATTTCCACACACTGAATGCCGGCGGCAAGAATCGCCTCCGTGCAGGGCGGCGTTTTGCCGTAATGGCAGCAGGGTTCGAGGGTAACGAACATGGTCGCCCCAGCGGGGTTGTGGCCTTTTTTTCGGCAATCGGCTAAAGCGTTCACTTCGGCATGCGGCCCGCCAAAACGCTGGTGATACCCCTGTCCCAGCAGTTTATCATCGCGTACAATTACCGCCCCGACACGGGGATTAGGCGAGGTGAATCCTCCGCCGCGCTGCGCCAGACGAAGGGCCTGCTGCATCCATTTTTGCCTCGTTAAATCTTCCACGAGAAACATTATAACCTGTCTGCCGCTGATTGCCACGCCTCTGCAACGGCAAAGGGCCTTGCGTTTTCACCCGGAAAAGCTAGAATTGCCCCTAGTCGTGGCGCAGAAGCAACGTTCTAACTGAAAATATCAGGAGATACTGTTATGACAGCAATTCTGTCCTTGTTAGCGAAAATTGGGCAAATCACACTGACGGAAACCGCGCCTCTTACGCACGACCAAAAAATTGCTGATATTCATAGCCGGTTAATGACTATCCCGGCATGGGGATTCCAGCTTATCGTTCCTTTGCTTATTATTGCCACGGTGGGAATCGTGTTGGTTTGGCTTCGGCAAACCAAAATCGCCCGCAACCAGGTGGACCTGGCAAAATTTATTGAAGAAAAAATTCGTAAATAGTTATATAACAACTATTTATATCTATTACAAATAACGTATATAGAACCATAATTTCCGGGCGGAAGGTTCAATACATATAGCATTGTCTGTTTGATTATCTGCCGGGGTTTTTAACTCCGCCGAGATTCAACCTCAAATCAGCCTTATGCCGATGTTATTAGGGTCCGATAAGGGAAAGTCCGCGCCTCCGGACAGGAGCCGGAAGAGAACAAGATTTGACATTATGAACCAGTTAAAAACCGGAATAATACTGCTAATCAGCGGCTGGATGGTATGGGGTCATGCGGACCCTCTGACGGGCCAAACGCCGATGATAGGTCAGGGAGAGCTTAGCCACGCCGAACAAATCCGCCAGACTATCAGCGGCCAAAAGCTGATGCATGAATTCGATTTTGAAGAACGCGATGAGAACTTTCTGGATTTGCCGATGTACTGGCGCAAATACGTTCCTCCCACCCCGGCTGATGCTCAAACTATTTTCGCGCCCGAAAGCACACCCATCCTGTCCGAGGAGTTCCGGTTTTTTCCCCATTATTCCAGCGGCCTGCTGGACCAGTCACATGCTCGCAGCGGGGAATACGCCTTTAAACTGGTGAGCGAGGGCGGCAGTGTCGGTTTCGAATATGATCGCCGGCGTATCCGCGTCAAGGCGGGATGTGATTTTCAGGTAACGGCTTTTGTTCATCTGGAAAATGTTCGCACGACCAAAGCTCGTTTATCGTGCGCGTTTACGGACCGCACCGGCCGTATTGTTCCCGATAGTGAGCGATTCTCCAAGCTGGTCGGCATCAGCGATCAGGATGAATCCGGCTGGGCCAGGCTGGAAGTCTATATGCCCGGCGATTTTTCTGAAGTGCAGCACTTGACGCTGGGCGTCTGGCTGCTGCAGCAGGAACAATGGGATCGTGAAAATATGGCGGCGGAAACCACCATTTATCGCCGGGATGTATCCGCCGAGGCCTGGTTCGATGATATCCGCATATTTCAACTGCCCCGCGTGGTGTTACAAACGCCGGTTCTGGGCAATGTTTTTGACGGCCAGGATGAAGCCGCCCTGGAAATCGAGGTCGAAGGCATCAGTGTATCTGATTATCAGGTGACGCTGGCGGTCAGTGACGCTGAGCAAAAAGAAATATCTCGTGAATCGTGGCTTTTGACCGGGGTGGAAGGCGCCCGGCGCATTCGCCGCTTTGATTTGCCCCGTCTCAGCGCCGGTCTCTATCAGGCCCGCCTGGATATTCACTCCGGCGCCATGCTGGTCGCCACGCGGCATCTGACCTTTCTCCAGCTTGCGCCCCACAGCAGCAATGAAGCGGGACGGGGACAGGGTTTTGGCCTCGACGTAACGGGAGAAAACCTGGGAAACTGGGACACGCTGCTGCGGCTGACGGAGCTTACCGGCGCCAAACTGCTCAAATATCCCGTTTGGCGAAAATCAGCGCATCAGGCCGGTTCCATCACGACCGAAGAATCCTTCGACCGAAAATTGCTGAATCTGCAGAAGCATCATATTGAAATGGTGGCCGCTTTTACCCAGATACCCGATGCTCTGGCGGCCAAAATGCAGAATCAACGACATGGTTTGCTGGATTTTTTCAGCGAAGACCCCGCCATCTGGCGTTCCACCACGGCCTATGTTCTGGCGCAATACACTCGGCAGATCAATTTCTGGCAAATCGGACCGGATGTGCGCTTGCAGGATGGCGCGTTCTGGGATCCGCGTATGCTTTCGGTTTTGAACACCCTGCGCGGGGAATTCCAGCAGCTTTTCAACAACACCGTTTTAATCGTTCCGTTGAACGGTTTCTTTGAAATACAGCCGGCGCAGACGGGCGAACCGCACATCGCGGTTCAGCTTGCCGCCGCCGTCAAGCCCGACGAAATACCGGCTTACCTGGAAAACTATCGGATTCAGGGATTCAAGAAAATCTGGGTTAACCTGGAAATTCTGGAGGAAACGTTTTATGACCGCGAAAGCCGGTTGACGGATTTTGCGCTCCGCGTCGCCTACGCTTTGCAGGGACGGGCGGACGCCATCTTTATTCCGCACCCCTGGACTCAGCGGCATAGCGGCGCCCAGGATATCATCGAACCGCTGGAAAGTTATATTGTTTTTCGTACGCTGGCCGACCATCTGGGGGGCGCTCGCTGCCTGGGAGAATTCGAGCCGGCGCCGGGCATTGGCGCCATGATTTTCGATTACGACGGAGAGGGTTGTCTTTTTGTCTGGCGGCGTAAAGGCCGCAGCGACGAAGAAACCGCCGCGTCTTTCAATCTGATGCTGGGCGATAATCTGCAGCAGGTTGATTTATGGGGCAACCGCGTCCCGCTTAAGGCGATAAATCGTGTTACGCAGGTGCACATGGATGACAAGCCGATTTTGCTGACGAACATTAACACGCGGCTGGCCCTGTTGTACAGCAGCATCAAGCTGTCGCCTTCCATCATTGAAGCCAGCATTGTCCGCCAGCAAACCATGCTGAGTTTTAAAAACACCTTTGGCGGCCCCATTACCGGACGGTTTCGTTTGCAGCTTAATCAGCCCCAAACGGCGGATTGGCAGATTGAACCGGCGACCTTTATGTTTGCCCTGCAGCCCGGCCAGGAATTTCATCAGCCGTTGTCCCTGCTGTTCCCGCGCAATGAACTCGGCGGCCCCAAGACGCTGAATGCTCTTTTCCAGATTGATGCCGACCAGAATTACCAGTTTAGCGCGCGTATTCCCTTTGACATTCGTCTGGCGGATATCGATGTCGATTGTTTTGCCCGTCGTCTCAATGACAGAGACCTGCTGGTCCAGCAGGTGGTGACCAACGAAGGGCAGGAAGAAATCAACTTGAACTGCTTTATCGATCTGCCCGACCGCGATCATCTCGAACGAGCCATCTCGCATCTCCAGCCGGGCATGTCGGTGACGAAAACCTTCATCATTCCCAACGCCGTTCAATGGCTGGGCCAGGCGCTGCGCGTGGGAATTTATGACCCCAAAGGGACCCGGCGCATCAACTATCTTATCGACGTCAATTAAAACAGCAGCGAAACGTTGCCCTCATGCATTTTCGGCAAAAGTTGCGCCGGAGCGTTAAAATCTGTTGCGAAATACAACCTGGCAACCGTTGTCATTCGGCGTCCGCCCAAGGAGGATTTACAGGCGCGCAGGATTGCAGAGATTTTTCCCGTCATGAGCGACCCGGCCGCAGTTTTTGCAGACATACCGGGCGTCTTTGATCAACTCCTTGTAATCGCTGGTATTACTTCGCAGATAGCCGACATTTACGAGATAACACAAATGCTGATCGTGGCCCGGATGGGGCATTTTGGATTTCGCTTTGGCCATGATTGAAACTCCTCATAGTGATTATGGTCATGTCCAGGCTGCAAACGTTATGCAAACTTCTTTGCAAGTATTATTCGACGGATAAACCGTCCGGTCAAATGATTGGTTTCTTATTCGCCAATTATCTTCACCAGCACCCGCTTTTTGCGTTTGCCGTCGAATTCGCCATAGAAAATCTGCTCCCAGCGGCCAAAATCCAGGTGTCCATCGGTGACGGCCACCACCACCTCCCGGCCCATAATGGTGCGTTTGAGGTGGGCGTCGGCGTTATCCTCGTAACCGTTATGACGATACTGGTCATAGGGCTTTTCCGGGGCGAGCCGTTCCAGCCAGTCTTCAAAGTCAGCGTGCAGGCCGGCCTCATCGTCGTTGATAAACACGCTGGCCGTAATGTGCATGGCATTCACCAGGCACAGGCCCTCCCGAATGCCGCTTTCGGCCAGGCACGCCTCCACCTCCGGCGTGATATTGAGCAGTTGCCGCCGCCGGGGGATATTGAACCATAATTCCTTGCGATAACTTTTCATGGCCAAACCTCTATGATGTTGACGACCGGTTTGAGTACTCCCTTTTACCCGCAGATGCTCCGTAACGCAAGCCCTGGCAAGACATTGCCTTTTCACGCCGTCGGCGGTAAGATGCCGCGGTTAACCGATGGAAAATGAGCTAATGACACAACCTGCAGGCGATCATAAACCGATACAGGCCGCTTTGCCGCCTAAAAAGAAGCGCAAGAAAAAGCCCCGCCCTGTCGCAGACTACCTATTCTACCTGCTGGTGCGGTCGCTGGCGATTTTTCTGCAGCTCTGGGATATCGATACCGCCCTGCGGGTCGCTCGTTGGCTGGGCAGGGGTCTTTTTACCATCTACGGCCGCGGCCGCGAGCGGGCTTTGGAGAATCTTCGGTTCAGCTACCCCGATAAAGATACGGCCTGGATTGAAACCACCGCCCGCCGGAGCTTCGAGCATCTGGTCATGTTCGCTTTTGATATTCTTTACGCCGCCCGTCTGGTCAATGCCACCACCTGGCGGCGCTATATCGTCCTGAATGACCCCCATATCCGGGAAGTCCTCGCGGACCTGCTGGCCGGCAAAGGCATGATTATGGTCACCGGCCACTACGGCAATTTTGAAATTCTCGCCCGCGCGTTCACCGCCTTCGGCCTGGAAAGCTACAACGTCGCCCGGCCCATCGACAATCCCTACATCAACCACTATGTCTATCACGTTCTGCATCGCGGCCAGCATATCATCTACAAAAAAGGCGCGACCGACGCCATGCAGCACGTTCTCAACGAAGGCGCCACGCTGGGCATCGTCGCCGACCAGAACGCCGGCCACAAAGACATTTTCGTTCCCTTCTTCGGCCGCCTCGCCAGCACCTACAAAAGCGTCGGGCTTCTGGCCATGACCTACAACGTCCCTATCTGCGTGGGCTGCGCCCGCCGCGTGGGCGACCGTTTCCGTTTCGAACTGGCTATCACAAGAATCATCCGCCCCCACGAATGGCGGGACCGTCCCGACCCGCTCTACTGGGTCACCGCCGAATACACCCGCGCCATCGAAACTTTTGTCCGCCATGATCCCGAACAATACTGGTGGATACATAGAAGGTGGAAAACTCGACCGCTTGCGGAACGTAAATTTTAGCCGCTGATTTTCCCGAAGCACGCTCAGGCAAGTTAAGTTCTATATAAGGGTGGATCGGGTCGAAGGGTGACCGTATTTTATTACAAAACCTTATTACTCGATAAATAATCCTTGGATAATCACATCCAAAAGATTTATTTTAATCCGCGCTCGCGGAGGATCGCTTCAATCGGGTCGCCCTTCCAGTTGGGTTTGGCTTTTTGCTCTTCGACCCATTCGGCCATAATGTTGCGGCATTGCCGGACGATTTCGGGGAGCGAGGGGGCAAGGTTTTTGGTTTCGTAGCGGTCGTTAACCATGTCGTAAAGCTCTTCCTCGGCCCAGTTGTTATAGCGCCAGGCGTCATAGGTGCGGATGTAGAGGTGCGTCTTGGTGCGTACGGCCCGCTGCACGGTATAAAGCCCGCTGTCCCAGACGAGGTAATCGCGGTCCTCGCCTTTTTCGCCGAACAGATTCGCCTTGTACGATTTACCGTCCCACTGCTCCGGCGTCTTGATATTGAGCATGTCGCACATCGTTGGCGCAAAGTCCACATTATACATCAGTGCATCGGAGCTGACGTTTTTCGGCGTTACGCCGGGCCAGCGGATAATCAGCGAAATGTTATGCAGGCACGCATCCACATTGACATGGTCGGAGTAAATGCCATGTTCGCCGAAGGCGTCGCCATGATCGCCGGAAATGATAATGACGGCGTCGTCCAGCACGCCCTGACGGTGCAGTTCATCAAGGACCACCTTGATATGTTCATCCACATAGGCAATGGAGGCGTCATAAGCGGTAATCATTTGCTCAAAATCACGACGATTATTAATCGCGCCGGGCATCAGGGGATACAGGCTTTTATCATTTTTGAATTGTCCATGCGCCGTAAACGGGCCGGTTACATTCTGATGGGCCTTGATGGCGGCTTCGTCGGGCCAGGCTTGAGTGACGGGAGAATTTTTGAAGCGATCCGCCCAGGAACTATCCATCTTGTAGCAGCGATGTGTATCCCAGTAGTTGATGTGGAGGTAATAGTTATCCCGCGCGGCGTTTTGCTTAAGCCACGCCAGCACCTTTTCGTTGACTTCCGCCGCGGTTTCATCGCCGCCCTTGAGGTTAATGGTATGGAATTCGCTCCAGCCGCACATGTACCACATGCCGTAATGTCGGTCGGCGAAGTTGGAGAAACACACCGGGTCAAAATTATTCGCCTTGAGTACGCGGGGAAATACATCGTTTTCCGGCTTGGGGCCGCCATAGTCACGGATATCAATGTGAAAATTCGCTCCCGCGCCGATGTTGGAAATTACGCCGTTGCGAATCCCGAACCGCCCGGACATCATCGCCGTTCGCGAGGGCAGGCATGGCGAGCTGGCGCAATGATAATTATTAAAGCGAATTCCTTCGCGGGCGATGCTGTCAATCGCCGGCGATGTGGGCCTGTCATAACCATAACAACCCAGATGATCCGGCCGCAGGCAATCAATATCGAAATAAATAATCCTCACGATAGCGTTCTCCTGAATAGTGGGATCCAATCGCGCTAACTATCGCTGTCAAAGAAAGTATTTTACAAACACTTTCCGCCCCTTGTTACCGAGGTATCATTCTAATGACTTATGCCTGCTGATGCAACAACGTTAATATGGCATCCTCGTGCGGCATGGAAGGCTGGGCGCCAAAGCGGGTGCAGGCCAGCGCTCCGGCTGCGGCGGCATAACGCAGGGCATGGCCCAGGTCGCCGGTCCGGGCAAAATGCACCGCAAATGCCCCGCAAAACGCATCGCCCGCCCCGGTCGTATCCACGACTTTCACATTAAAAGGCGAACATTCGTATGTCCCCGCCGTGGTGATGGCTACTGCGCCGCGCCGCCCCAGAGTAATCACCACATTCTTAATGCCGCGATTGATCAGGGCCGCCCCGGCCAGTTTGGCGGTGGTGATATCCGTTACGGCCTCACCGCACAGCCGGGAGGATTCATGCTGGTTGGGAATCAGGACGTCAGATTCGTAAAGAGCCGAGTCCGGTTCCAGCGGCGCCGGGGCCGGATTAAGAATAACAGGCTTGCCCAGCCGGTGAGCCTGCCGGATAGCATAGACCACTGTTTCCTGGGGGATTTCCATCTGCATGACGATGGCATCCGCCCGACCCAGCAACTCCATCTGGTCGGCAACATCCGTCGGACAGACTTTGGCGTTTGCTCCCGGAGCGACACAAATAGCGTTTTCCCCCTTATCATCGACGCTAATCATTGCCACGCCTGTACTTACGCCTTCAGTAACCATAATGGCCGACACATCCACGCCGTTTCCCTGCAAATTACAGAGTAACCTCTGGCCGAAATCGTCATTGCCCACCCGGCCGATCATGGCGACATTTCCGCCCGCCCGCGCCGCCGCCACCGCCTGATTGGCCCCCTTGCCGCCGGGAATCGTCGAAAAACTATGGCCGGACACCGTCTCGCCGGGCTGGGGAATGGTTCGCGTTCGCACCACCAAATCCATGTTAATGCTGCCAATGACAACAATGTACGGCTTTTGAGCTTCACCCTGGGGCTGTAATTGCGCTTCCGGGGTCGTTATGGGCGATTCCTGCGGCTCTTGTGCCATTACAAAAACCCTTTCCAAGCAAAATGTTAGAGCAATTAAACCATATCAGCGTTGACTTGTCCACGGCCAATCATTATGATACTTTTTTTAGTTTAATTAAATATGAACCATACCTGCAATCACGGTGTTGTTTCCGGGGGCGGGAAAAGCCATAACTGTTTTTCATGCGAAGAGATGCTGTCGCTGGCGGATGCTTTTCATACCAATCGCGGGCCGGATTCACCTCGCCATAGCCGGGAAAAATGCGGCCTGTTCGGCGTCTTCGGCCACTCTGGCGCGGCGGAAATATGCTATTTCGGCCTGCACGCTCTGCAACACCGTGGCCAGGAATCCGCCGGCATCGCCATTACCGATGGCGAAACCATCAACTGCGTTACCGGCATGGGGCTAGTGAGCGAGGTCTTCCCCCAGCACCGGCTGCGGCAAATAAGCCAACTGGGCACTACCGCCATCGGCCATGTCCGCTATTCGACCAGCGGGTCTTCTTCCATCGGCAACGCCCAGCCCCTTTTGGTGGAGTATTCCATGGGGCAACTGGCGGTGGCGCATAACGGCAACCTTATTAA
>CAZOCV010000055.1:1384-17517 GCA_964578395.1 uncultured Pirellulales bacterium | reverse complement strand
TGCTTTTGGCATTGGCTTTGCCGATAAACGTATCTTGAACGTGGTGCATCCAGGGGTGCATGGGAGTTGAGCACCTCTGTAGCCGCCGTCGGTCGTTGTTTATGGAAAATATAGCTAGAAACAATCTGTCCCCCCAAGTGCAGGAACGCCGCGATTATCGGCGTCTGGCGATTCATTTGCCCCTGGAATTCCAGCGGGCCGGTTCGCTGCGCACCAATTACCCCCCCACGGTGACTACCAATGTCAGCACGGGCGGCGTTTGTTTTGAGACTTCCGCCGACGACCTCCAACCCGGCGATGAACTGCACATCAACCTCGGCGTCCCCCCCGGCGATGAACGTTTCCCGCAACACGGCAAAATCACCGCTCTGGCCGAAATTCTCCGCTGCCGCCCCACCGAAAACCACCCCCGCCCCGGCGGCGTGGTCCTCCCCCGCTATAACGTCGCCGCCCGCTTCCGCCAAGGCCTCAAACTGACCTTCTAGTGCCAATATAACCGTTTTTTTCAAAACCATTCACTTCACCATTTAACTGCCAAAAAAGCCCAGAAAAATGGATTCCCGTAACCTTGTGTTTGGCGACCGATAATTGAAGAACTCCTGGTTGTCATCCGAGGCAGTCAAAATCAGCCCCAGCGATTACGCCGGGGTAGGCCGCTAGCCCTTACGGCCAAAGCCAGTCATCGGCCAGCAGCAGCAAATCGGTGGCATCCACACCGCCGCTGCGATCAAAGTCCGCCCCGCCGCACCAGCCGTTAGCTTCCCCGCACCCCGTTTGCAGCCATTGCCCGGAAAGCATGGCGAAGTCACCAATATCAACCGCGGTGCTGTAATCCGCATCCGCCAGCGGCCAGATGGCAGTGGGCAAGCCGCCGTAGGTAGACCCCCAACCAGTGGTGAAAGGGCGAGCATAGACAGTCGCATTGGCAACACCGTTAAATACCTTATAACCCAGTGCAGGAGAATTGCCTTTGAAATATACATTATTCAAATTGGTGCAATTCTCAAATACCCAATTTCCAAGGGACGTAACGCTTTCAGGAATTATAATAGCGGCCAGACTGGTGCAGTTACTGAACGCCAAGCTTTCGATTTCAGTCACACTATTTCCTAAGTTGACACTAGAGAGACTGGAGCAGTTGTCAAATACCGAGTTAATGGATGTGACTCCATTGCCTATTGTGATGTGAGTAAGGTTGGTGCAGTTTTCGAAGGCATCTCTTTCAATGGATGTGACACTATCAGGAATTGTGATACCGTTGAGGCTGGTGCAATTCATAAAAGCACGAACCCCGATAGAATCAACACCGTTTTCCAGTGTAATATCGGTCAGGCCGGTGCAACTCATAAATGCCGATTCATCGATTATTGTAACGCTTTCAGGTATGATGACGCTGGTCAGGCTGGTGCAGTTAGCAAATGTTGAATATGCAATCGTTGTGATGCTATCGGGAATGAAGGCCGTAGTCAGATTTGAACAGGATGCGAACGCAGAATATCCGATGGTGGTGACGCTGTCAGGGATGGTGACGGCGGTCAAGGTGCAGGACGCGAAGGCGCCGTTTTCAATGGCGGTGACGCCGTTGGGGATGGTATATGGCCCGGTAATACCTCCGGGATACTGGAGAAGTTCGGTTTGGCTTTTGTTGAACAAAACACCGGCGACACCGCTAAAAACAGGATTGGCCGGATCAACGGTAATATTCGTCAGGCTGATACATCCCCTGCATACAAAGTCACCGATAGTGGTAACGCCGACGGGGATGGTGATGGTGGTTAGAGATTCGCACGAAGAAAACGCCGATTTGGCGATGTCGTTAACGCTTGAGGGGATGGTGTACGCCCCGGAAGCGCCGCCGGGACATTGGAGGAGTTGGGTTTGGCTTTTGTCAAACAAGACGCCGGAGATGCTGCTATAAGCGGAGTTGGCCGGATCGACGGTGATATCCAGCAGGCCGGTGCATCCGGCGAAGGCTGCGTTGCCGATAGAGGCGACACTGAGGGGAATAGTAATGCCGGTCAGGCTTTCGCAATTACGGAAAGCAGACACTCCAATGGAGATAACACTATCGGGAATATTAATACTGGTCAGGCTTTCGCAATTATAGAAGGCAAGGCCTCCGATGTTAGTGACGTTATCAGGGATAGTAAGGCTGGACAGACTATAACAGTAATAGAAGGCCATATCCCCGATGGATATGACGCTATCGGGGATAGTGACACTGGTAAGAATAGGGCAGAATTCAAAAGCGGAATCTCCGATGGTAATAACGCCATCGGGAATGGTGACGCTGTTGATGATGGTGAAATAGAAGGCATTATCTCCGATATCAGTAACGGTCAGGCCGCCGAGGGTAGCGGGAATGATAACGTCGTAATCGTGGCCGGTGTAGTCGGTAATGGTGCAGGTGCCATCGCCATTGTCGGTCCAGGTGTAGTCCTGGGCGTCGGCGACGGGGGCAAGGGCGAAAACTACCATAATGGCAGCGGGGATAAGGATTAATGCTCGCTTCATATATTTTCTCCTGGGCCTCTTGACAGAGCTAATGCAGAACCCGAACCTTGTAATATCCCCAATATACCGGTTGATGGTAAGAAAATCAAGGCCCAACGGGAGTTTTTTAATGTAAAATCCGGGGTCGGCCGTACACGACATGCTCACGCGAGCGTGAGCATGGCACCCGGCTCAAGATCGTTTGGAGTTCCACGTTCGGAGTTCAAGCTTCAGCTTGGCCGTTCTCGATGTGCGGGCGACGAGGGCAAACGGCCCGCCTGAAGGCGGTACTCCCAACGGGCTGACTCCGAACGACATGCTCACGCGAGCGTGAGCATGGCACCCGGCTTGGCCGTCCTCGGCCAAGATGGATGATTTGTCATGGGCGGCTTAACCGTAAGAATCTTGGGCGAGACGCCCAAGCCACCTCAAACCACCAGCAGGGCGCGGGAGAGGCCGCGGGTGAGGAAGTGGATGCGGCGGGTGAGGATGTCGCCGGCGGGGGTTTCGGCGGCGACTTCCTGGAGGGTTGGTTCGGCTGTAGCGGCGGTGGCGAGGATGAGTCCGGCGGGCCGGTCGGCATCGACGTAAACGCCGCGGCAGACATCGGCCAGCAGGCGAGCGTGTTCGTTGATCCAGTGACGCAATATCAGGCCGGACGTTAGTAAGGGGGCATCGTCGTTGAGCGAGGCCAGCACGCCCCACAATCTCCCCTGGCCATCAACGAGTATTTTACCGCGTTCATCCAGCCGGTCGGGCAGGCGCACATCCAGAACCACCGGGCCATGCAGGTCGGGCAGCCACATGACGGCCTGTTCGGCCAGCAGCCGCGTCAGCCAGATGTCATCTTCCGGGAAAGTTTCGATAGGTATCGTCTGATGGACCGGCGGAAGCGATACGCCGGGAGAGGTTGCTGCCGCAGTCTTTTGCACCGGCGGTAAGATTTTTTCATCCGGCGGCAATACCGAATGAGGTAAATCAGGGAGGTCCGCGGTCTCTGCCTCGTTCGCCGCCATCGGCTCTTGCGCTGCGCGGCTTGGGGGCCATTGGCTTAGCTGACAGCTTACGCCCAGGTAACGCTCGCAGGCGTTATTGAGCCGGGAAAAAATCGTCGCTGCCTCTTCGCCTGCACAGATACACACCGTCGGGCCATGCTTGAGCAGTTCCTGCTGCGTCAGATGCTTAATCAGTTGATAGGTGGCAATGACATCATCATCACGCGAGGTGCATAACAGGGTCAGAGCGGAATCAAGATGTTCCCCCAGAGCATCTTCCGACTCGATGGCGAGGAAGGCATCTTGCGCTTCGCCACACCGGCTGCGCCATGCCTGCAACACCTGCGCTGGTTGGGTCAGATGAAATGCGGCGACAACAGATTTCTCCGCTATGGATGAGCAAACAGCCCCCTCAGATACAGATTCTCTTTGCGGCGGTGAAAATGGATTTGAGTCCGTCTCCGGCGCAGGTAATTCAGGTTCCACCGTCAGGCCGACGGTATTCGCGGATGGCATATCAACGCTATCGTGTTCCGGGTCACCGGGACGTACCGGCCGGGGAGGCGGCTGCCGCCGAGGGGCGTTACCCGCACTTTGACTTAGAAACAGATGAGCTATCAAACCGATGCCGCGTGGGCGCGATGGTAAATGAGTTTGCGACATGTCGCGGCCTATACTACTTCAAGCACTGAATTGTATTCACCGAACTCGTTAAGTTCGGCCTTTTCATTGTAGGGGTCCTGCTGCCACCGGCCGTCCACCACGTAACGGTAGCGATAACGTCCCTGCGGCAAAGGCATATCCAGCATCCAGCGGCCGGGGCGGCCGTTAAGGCTTAGCCGTGCTTTATGCGGATCCCAGCCGTTGAAATCACCCGCCACGCAAACGTCATTGGCACTGGGGCTTAGGGTAGCGAATTCAACGATGCCCTGTTTCTGCCGCACGCCGTAGAAGTTATCAATTTTCTCCTCGACGGTTTGTTCCACCTTCTGGGCAATCGCCGGCTTAGCGCCGATAGCCTGGACGCTTTGTTTTATGAGTTTTTCGGCCGACTGGCTGATGGTTTCCAGATTGCTCTGAAGCTGCTGCATCCGCGACTTGCCGGCATGGGCCTCTTCGGAGACCATAAGCTCTTTGGCCAGAGCCACGAAATCCCCCATGCCCTTGCTGGCCGGATCGTATTCGGTAATAGGCTGGCCAAAACTGGCCGCCTCCTTCAGCTTGGTGTTAAAATTCACCACTGTCTGGAGCAATCGGCCGTTATATTGCTTGCGCAGCTCGGTAAGGATTTCCCGCGCCAGCTTGGTACGGACGTCATACATGCTGGCAAGGATATGAATGGCCACATCCTGCTGACATTGTTCCTTGAGTACATCCAGCGTCTCTAGCTGACGCTGTAGCCCGTGAAGCGAGAAATATCCCGTTTCCACTGGGATTATCACTTCATCCGCCGCCCGCAAGGCGTTAAAGGTGAGCAGGCCGACGCTGGGGGCACAATCAACCACCACATAATTGTACCCGGTAGCGTATTCCCGTAGTACGTTCCGAAGATAATCTTCGCGGCGGTCTTTGCCTGCCAGTTGCTGTTCCAAAGCCGCCAGTTCGATGCTCGACGGAGCCAGATCGAAATTTTGAGCAATTTGCCAGACCACATGCTTAAGCTCTGTCCTCGACTCTCCATCCCAGGACATCATGACGTCGTAGATACTGGCCTCAATCTGGTCCTCCGGAACGGCCAAACCAACTGCGCAGTGCGACTGGGGGTCCATATCCACCAGCAGCGTCCTTCGACCTTGCATAGCCAGACAGGCCGAAAGATTTACCGCCACAGTCGTTTTACCGCATCCGCCTTTCTGATTTATTACTGCGATAACCCGCATACGTCACCTCACCGTCCCCGACCGGGTTACGATTTAATGATTTGCCGCCAAATCACTTACAGTTTCCCAAAAAAATCAACTTTTTGCCTTTGATGACCGGAACCACATTAAAAGGACTACATTATTCAAGATGGCCGTAGCTCAACTTGATAAATTCGTACTTTTGTATATTTATTCGGACGTTTACTGAAAAAAACTTTACCTAATTTATCGGACGAATAAAAAAAACTGCCTTTTTAATACTGCCAATGGGGGGTGCAGAATGGCCTATTTCGTAAACAAAACGGAATAATTATTATATAACTTCTTATAAATAAAGGGGTAATGAACTTTAATCAGTGAATCCAAAACGTGGTCCGCCCACGCAATTTATCAGAAATTTGCTTGTAAAGTGTAAAAATAAATCACAACTTCCGCTGTAATAAATAGTTAGTGCGTGTTTCGTAAACCTTGTTCCGCCAGACCCTCCAGCGACCGAGCCGACGCAATTTGCGCAAAATGATATTTTGGCATAAATCATCCTTTACTCAGGGCGTAATTTTCGGGCCAAAAATTAACAAAATGAAAATTACTTTCCCAAATTAGGTTTTGATATTAGAATTTCCGTTTTGGGTCCGTGAGATAACCCGCACTGCCGGAACGGCGAAACGGTTTTGTAAATGCTAGCCAAACGCATAATCCCCTGTTTGGATGTGGATAAAGGCCGAGTGGTCAAGGGCGTCCGTTTTTTTGACCATGTCGATGCCGGCGACGTCGCCCAGTGCGCGCAGCGTTATGACGAACAGGGTGCCGATGAGCTGGTCTTTTATGATATCACCGCCAGTCACGAAGGCCGGGGCATGTTTACGGACGTGCTGCGAAAATGCTCCGAGCGGGTTTTCATGCCTTTAACCGTCGGCGGCGGCATAGGCACGATGGAAGATATTCGCCTAATGCTCAACAGCGGGGCCGATAAAGTGAGTATTAACAGCGCCGCCGTTACGAATCCCAACCTTATCCGGGAAGCCGCCCTGCGGTTTGGCAGTCAGTGTATCGTTCTGGCGATAGACGCCAACCGGGTGCGGCGTGAGGGGCGGGAGTTCTGGGAGGTTTATATTAACGGCGGGCGCAAGCCGACCGGTATCGCCGTTATGGACTGGGTTCGCAAGGGGCGTGATGACGGCGCCGGCGAAATTGTACTTAATGTGATGAACGCAGACGGCACCAAAGCCGGTTATGACCTGGAAATGACCGCCGCCGTAGCTGACGAAGTGAATATCCCCGTGGTCGCCAGCGGCGGAGCCGGGACACTGCAAGATATTTTGGCGGTATTGACGACCGGTCATGCCCAAGCCGCCCTGGCCGCCAGTATTTTTCATTTTGGCCAATACACTATCGAAGAGGTAAAATCCTATTTACATGAACACGGCGTACCTATACGGCTGACGGCCGCCGGCGCCGCGGCCATGTAAGGAGCAAGACATGGAAAAACAACCTATATCATCTACTGACCCCGAAGCACAGAAGAAGAATCCTCTGAACAAATACTTCGAGGCCTGTATTAAAATGCAAGCGAGTGATTTACATCTTAAATCCAATGAAGTCCCTCGTATCCGCTCAAAAGGCGATCTCCGTCAAACCACGGGGGACGCCATCCCCGAAGAAGAACTCGAACGCATGATCTTCATGATGCTCAATCCCAAGCAGAAAGAGTTCTTTCTCGAACACGGCGCACTGGACTTCGCCTATGACATGGGAAAAACCGACCGCTTTCGCGTTAATATTTTCCGTCAGCGCAGCCGCGTGGGTCTGGTGGCCCGGCGCGTCAGCAGTATTATCCCGAAATTTGAAACGCTTCACCTGCCCCCCGTCGTCCTGAAAGTCGCGGAGGAAGTTCACCAGGGACTGGTATTGGTCACCGGCGTAACCGGGTGCGGTAAGAGCACGACCATCGCTTCGATGCTGGACAAAATCAACCGGGCACGGCCATGCCATATCGTCACCATCGAAGATCCTATCGAATATGTCTATACGGATGAAAAGGCGCTGGTCACCCAGCGGGAAATCGGCATTGACGTACTGAATTATCACGAAGCCCTTAGGTCGTTAATGCGTGAAGACCCCGATGTGGTGCTCATCGGCGAAATGCGCGATTATGTAACTCTGATAGCCGGCCTGCAAGCGGCGGAAACCGGCCACCTGGTCTTCGCCACCCTGCACAGCACCGACGCTTACCAGACGGTCACGCGCGCTTTGGACCTGACGCCAATGGAAGAACGCCACATGGTGCGTCAGGCGCTGGTGGGCAACCTGCGCTGCATCATCAGCCAGCGGCTTTTGCCGGGCATACGCAAAGATATCCCCCGTGTGCCCGCGGTGGAAATACTTCTGATGAACCCCTCAGCGCGTAAACTCATCGCCGAGGAGCGCGAAAGGGAACTGCCCGCGGTGATTAAATCCTCCTATGCCGACGGTATGGTGGACTATACCGAAAGCCTCCGCAAACTGATTCAGGAGGAATATATTGACCTGAAAACCGCTTACAATTATGCTCCCAATCCGGAAGAACTGAAGATGGCGCTGAAGGGCATCCGGTCATCCGCGGCCAGCATCCTGGGATAACCGAGGAAAAAAGGCGGCCATGGGAAGGAAGACGGGTTAAAACCCCTAACGGCATAAGCGATCGGGGAGTCGCTTGGAGAAACGCATGATGCAGAATATACTGGCACAAGCCGGCGACGCCGGCAGTTATCTGGCGATTTGGAAAGTCATTATTTTTCTGGCTCTTTTCGGGCTGTGGGCCTGGGTGGGTCAATGGCTCGATAAAGACGTTCGCATCGCGCATACCCAAAGGAATTTCTGGAATAACGGCTATCTGATCGCCGGTATTACCGTGCTGGCGCTTTGGATTCTTTTACCTACTCCTTTTATCGTCCAGGTGCTCATGTTTCTGGTCATTTGGCTGACGATACTGATAACCTATATCCTGCACCGCAACGCCCGCGTGCTGCCGGAAGAACAGCTTTTTACCGCTGATCATCTGCGCAGCCTGATGTCGCGCCAGTCCCGAAACAAACAAGCTCAAAACCGGCTGGTCTTTATTTCCTCCCACGGCAACGAATTGCCGATACCGCTGCGGCAGGATGCGGAATATGAAGGATATGTCGCCGCGGAAGACCTGATTTACGAAATCTGGCGGCGGCGGGTAAGTTGCGCGGAAATTCTCCCCATGGGGGAAACTCTTCAGCTTCGTTATACCATCGATGGCGTCAAGGGAATCGCCGGCGAAAAAGACCGCAGCGAAATGGACGCCATGTTTACTTATCTCAAAGCCGTCGCCGGTATGGATATCAAGGACAAACGGCGTCCCCAGAACGGCCCGTTTTCCATTCGCACGGATGAAGGCCGCATCGCCTACCAAATTAAAACGGCCGGCAGCACCCGCGGCGAGCAAATGCGCATCGAACGCAGCGAGGAGTACGCCGCGCTCAAGCTGGACGCCCTGGGGCTCAATCCCGACCAGATCGAGCAGCTTCAGGCCGCCATCGAGCAAAAGCCCGGCGTCGTCATCATCACCGGGCCGGAAGATTCCGGCGTCACCACCACGCTGTATGCCGTCGCCCGCAATCACGACGCCTTTATTCAGAACATCAATTCATTGGAACGAGATATACTTACCGAACTTGATAACATTACCCAAAATATCGTCGAGGAAAACGCCAACGCCGAAACGGCCGCCAGACAACTGCAATCCTTGCTGCGTAAAGATCCCGATATCGTTCTGAGCGGTTTTTGCGACAGCAAAGAGATGGCCCGGATTATCACCCAGGCGGCGCGGGAAGGCAAAAAACTTTACGCCGCATATAACGCCAATAACACCTTCGACGCCTTAAACCAGTGGCTCGCGTGGGTCTCAGACTCACCCAAAGTGGCCGACACGCTTTTGGCGATTACCTGCCAGAAGCTCATCCGCGTTCTGTGCCCCCAATGCCGGGAAGCGTATGTGCCCGACGCCAGTATTTTGCGTAAACTCAATCTTCCGGCGGATAAAATCAAGCACTTTTTCCGGCCCCCGACGGAATTTGAATATGACAAACGAGGCAATCCCATCCTTTGCGACTATTGCCAGGGAACCGGCTACCGCGGACGCACGGCGATTTTTGAAACCTTTTTCATCAACGACGCCGTCAGGCAGCTGCTGCGTGAAAATACGCCTCTCAACGCCATTCGCAATCAGTGCCGCAAGGAGCGAATGCTGTATTTACAGGAACAAGCCCTCCGCAAAGTCATTGACGGCACGACCAGCATTCAGGAAGTGCTGCGCGTCACCGTGGAAAAACCCGCCGCGCCGGCGCCGGCGACAACAGCAGCCCCCGCCGAAGAATAACCTTCGCTCATGGAGATATAACTCATGCTAGCCAGCCTGATTCTTATCATCATCATTGGTATTATCACCTTCTACCAGATTTTCACTCAGGGGCTTTTCAGCGCCCTGATTATGGCGGTGCTTTCCATCGTCTCCGCACTGATCTCCCTGAATTATTTTGAAGCACTGGCGGGTTTCGGTCATCGCTTCGGCCTGGCGGGTTGGGGCACGCAGGCCGCCGCGCTGATGATCATTTTCATCCTGAGCCTGCTGGTGCTGCGTTTATTGTCCGATCATTTCATTCGCGGCAATATGAATTTTCCCCTGATCATTGACCGGGTCGGGTCGGCGATTTTCGGTCTGATTGCCGCCCTGGTCATTGGCGGGATGATCGCCCTTTCTTTTCAGCTTCTGCCGATACCCGCCCGATTCGTAGGCTTTGACCGGTTTGCCAAACTGGACGCGCCGGCCGACCTGGAAAGCAGCAAAAACCTTTTTCCCAACGCCGATGGTTTTGTTCTTTGGCTGGCCAAACGCACCAGTAATTACGGTTTCGCCGGCGCCAGGCCGTTCGCCCATATTCATCCGGATCTCCAGCGTGAAACCTACCTGAATCGTCTGACGGTTGATCCCGGCAGTCGCCGTGAAGCCGCCCACGATTCTCTTACGGTCAACGAAGCCTTTCTCGTTGAATCCATCAACGATCTCCAGACCGGCACGCCGGCCGAACCCGCTCGTGATGAAACCTTCCTGGCGGTCAATTTTACGATTCGCGGCGGCGGGGGAACCAAGGAAAATCCCGGCGCCAAGGACGTTGACGGCCGCATTCGTTTTGTTATGGGGAATATCCGCGTCATTGGATATGACGAAAATAATCCTTCCCGGCCCGGCATCAGCCGCTATCCCCGCGGCATCGTCCTGCCCGGCGCCAAAACCCTGCGGCCGACGACGCTTCACGAAGGCCAGGTCCTCGACGGCAGCGGCGGCGCTTTCACCCTGCTCTTTGACTGGCCCAGAGATATCAAAACCCTCCCTCCGCTGTTTTTCGAGTTCAAACGCTCCGCCCGTATAGAATTGCCGAAGGTCGCCAAAATTCTTGAAACCAATCCTAATGTCCTTGCTTCTGACGCCATGTCTCCGCCGACGATGACGCTGGGCAAGCTATTCGGCAATATGACGGATTTCCAATGCACCAAACTGGTTCGTTCTCTGGAAGGCGAAGATATTCCCATCTACCTCAGCCAGGACATGTTCAGCGAGCCGGCGGCGCCTCCCGTCGGTGAAAAACCGCGCACGGACAGCCGCGGCGCCATCACTTTCGCTAATATCATGGTCATCAACAAGCAAAGTCAGCGTTTCGAGATGGAAGATAATCTGGCCAGGCTGAGCGTACCTGACGGTTTTGCCCTGATACTCATTGAAACGCAGATTAATGTTTTTAACGCCGCGAATTTTTCCGTTCCCTATCTGCAGGACCTTGATAATTTCAGTTATTCCCCGCGCGGTTACGCCCTGTACGGTTCCACCGGTTCCGAGCAACTGGTGGAATTTTCGTACTCATCGCTCGACAGCCAGGGTAATGCGCTAGCGCCAAATGTGCGGACGCCCCCGGCTTTCCCGCCGCAGTCACTGATTCGCCAGAAATATCGCGGCTCACAGATCAACAAAGCCATTTTTTACTACCTCGTCCCCCGGCAGAGCGCTCCGTTGGGTCTTATCGGCGTGCGTTATAGCTCTGGCGAAGAAAAAATATACTGGTCCGTCACGGACGAACCGCAAATGTTGATTGTTCCGCCCCGATAACTATCATGAGCCGGTTGTCCCCCTGTGTTTGAAAAACGCCTGGTATTATTTATTGCCGCCATCACGCTTACTCTGGGCGTGCTGGTCGGCAGGCTTTATCAATTGCAAATCCGGCGCGGCGAAACGTATGTCCAGGCCGCCCTCGACTCCCTCCAGCGGCCCAGCCGCGACCTGCATACCCTGCGCGGCCAGATTTGCGACCGCGGCGGCCGGCGGCTTGCTTACGATACCGCCCGCTTCGACCTGTGCCTGAACTACCGTTTCACTCGCCTGTTTGCCGAAAATTTCTGGCTGGGCGTGCAACTGGAGTATTTTCCCGGCGGAACAGGCTCCGCCAAAGATGTTCGCCAATGCCTCAAAGACGTATTTGGCCTGACCGCTGCGCAAATTCGCGGCTTTCCGCTACAACCCGCCGACGATGCCTTGCCCTTTGCTGATTTTCAGGATTACTGGCGCGGCCAGGCCGAAAACCTGCTCACCGATATCGTCCGCCTGAGTGATGGCGATATCGCGCAGTTTAAAATCGCTATTGACCAGGGCAACGCCGAAATTTACCGTCTGGCCGTAGCCGTCGCCCGCCGCAAGTACTATCAGCTTCATGCCGACGAAATGAACGAAGCGTATCGTCCCCTCAGCGGCGACAATCTCGAAGCGGATTTTCTCCGTCTGCTGCCTGCTCCGCTTGAGCGCTATCGTTTTCTGGTCCAGCACCCCATACGAGAGATGAATGGCCCGCTGCCCATCCAGCCCAACCTCGATAAGGAAATCGCCCTGCTTATCGAAGAACAACTCGTCAGCCAACCCGGCCCGGCGATTTTTGGCGGCCGCCCCGTCACCATCGAAGTCAGCGCCCAGCGCTGCTATCCCTATAACGATATCGCCTGCCATCTCATCGGCCAGGTCCGCCGCATCCGGCCGGAGGAAATCTCACCGGATGAACCCGCTGACGGCGAGTTGCCGACCTTTGAGCAGCTAAAAAGTTATCAACTCGGCGACACCGCCGGCGACTGGGGTATGGAGCGACTCTTCGAAAATCGCCTGCGCGGCATTCGCGGCTGGCTCAAGGATCACGCCGATCCCGCCCAGCGGCAGCGCATCGAACCGCAGCCCGGCCGGGACGTGCAGCTTACCCTCGACATTGAATTCCAGCAGGCCATCGGCCAACTGCTCGCCTCGGCCGAGGTCCTTCCGGCCGAAAACCTGAGCACCCCCCCGCCCGCCGCCGCCGTGGTGATAGATGTACCCACCGGTGATATCCTGGCGATGGTTTCTTACCCCACCTTCAACCTCAACACGTATTACGAACCGGAGAACTTTCGCCTCATCAATCAACTGGAGGTGGATGACCCCCTTGACCGCTACCTCAACCGCGCTGTGATGTGCAACTATCGCCCCGGCTCCTGCATCAAACCCACCATCCTGCTGGGCGCTCTGGAAAATGGCATCATTGGCGCTGACACAACCGTTTTTTGCGACCGCAGCCGCAAGTACTGGCAGGGCCTGCCCGACGATATCAATAACCATGGCGAGCTGTCCGCACGCCGCGCTCTGGCCGTCAGTTGTAACTTTTACTTTACCCTCATCGGCGACCACCTTAAACCGCCCCGCACCATAGAATGGCTCGGTAAGGCCGGTTTTCACCAGCGGCAACTCGTCTGGCCTGATGAAGTTGATACCGCCGCTATCTGGCCGTCATTTCGAGAGACCGCCGGCAATGTCGCACCTATTAATTCCGTCACCCAAACCAGCACGGACCTGCCCGTCGGCCAGGCGTTTCGTTTGCTTTGTATCGGCCGGGGGCCGCTTGATGCCGCCGTTCTGCATATGGCCAACAGCGCCGCCACCATCGCCCGCGGCGGCGTCTATCTGCCGCCCACGCTTATCGCTGAACCGGCTGTCACCCGCACCCCCCGCCGCATCGCTTCGGAATATAACGCCCGCATCGTCGCCGAAGGCATGGAACAAGTTATCAACTCACCCCAGGGTACGGCCTACAACGCCTTCCATCAAAGCGACTTTCCCTGGCCCGCCGATCGAGTCCATCTGGGCGGCAAAACCGGCACGGCGGAATTTTCCGTCTTCATCGCTTTTGCCCGCGCCGATGATGGCCGCACGCTGGCTCTGGCCGTCCTCGTTGAAACCGATGCCCATGGCGCAGATGTCGCCGCCCCGCTCGCCCGCCGTATCTTCGAACTCGCTGCCGATTATCATTACCTCCCCGAAAAACTATAGACTTTCTAACGCCGCAGTCTAGCTGAAGTCACCGGTCTATGCACCGATATGCGTTCGGTTGCCCATATAGGGACGCAGAACGTCGGGAATCGTGATACTGCCATCGGCGTTCTGGTTCAGTTCCAGCAGGGCAATGAGGATACGAGGGCTGGCGACGACGGTATTGTTCATGGTGATGCAGTGGCGGACCTTGCCGGCGGCATCGCGGTAGCGAAGGTTCAGGCGGCGGGCCTGAAAATCCAGCAGGTTGCTGGCCGAATGCGTCTCGCAGTAGCCTTCGCGGCTGGGCATCCAAGTTTCGATATCGTACATGCGGTATTTGGCTAGCCCCATATCGCCGGTGCAGATTTCCAGCACGCGGTACGGCAGCCGCAGGGCTTGCAGCACTTCCTCGGCGTTGGCGATAATCTGCTGATGCCAGCGTTCGGCCTCTTCCAGGTCATATTTACAGATAATGACCTGCTCCACCTTGGAAAACTGATGCACGCGATACAGGCCGTAGGTATCCTTCCCGGCCGCTCCCGCCTCGCGGCGAAAACACAGTGATTCAGCCACAAACTTCAGCGGCAACTGGTCTTCGCTAAGGATTTCATCCAGATGCAGGCTTGTCAGCGGCACTTCGGCCGTGCCGACCAGATACAGGTCGTCTTCGGTAACGTGATACACCTGGGCCTTGCCTTCGGGGAACCAGCCGGTGCCGACGAAGGTATTTTCACGAGTAAGTACGGGCACGGTAAACGGCTCAAAACCCTTGGAGACCATCATGTCATGGGCCAGTGTCAGCACCGCCCGATGCAGCAGCGCCCCATCGCCGCGCAAAATGTAATTTCGCGCCCCGGCCAGCTTCACGCCCCGCTCCATGTCGATAATGCCCAGGGCTTCGCCCAGTTCGATGTGGTTCTTGGGTTTGAAGGTAAACTGCGGCGTTTCACCCCACCGACGGACCTCCACGTTGCCGGAGGCATCCGGCCCTACGGGAGCATCGGGGTGAACCGGCTGGGGCATTAGCAGCAGCAAACTCTGCAACTTCGGCTCCAGAGCGTCAACCTGTTCGGCCAGTTCCTTTTCCCGCTGCTTGAGCTGCGCCATACGGTCAATGGCGGCCTTACGCTCGGCGGCGTCCTTTATCTGGGCGATGGTCTTGCCGGACTGGTTCTTCTGGGAAGCAATGTCCTGTAATTCGGTGCGGGCTTTACGCACCTGCTCATCAAGGCTCAGCACCTCGTCC
Organism: uncultured Pirellulales bacterium; assembly: GCA_964578395.1. GTDB lineage: Bacteria > Planctomycetota > Phycisphaerae > Sedimentisphaerales > SM23-30 > JAFGBA01. The sequence goes on along the minus strand of CAZOCV010000055.1, from coordinate 2,541 downwards.
ATATTGACGGCGGCGTGCTTTTGCTGGATGGCCGTGCGGTAACGATCCGGATGTTCGCGCAAGTCTTTTATATCTATCATAATGGAACTACCATAACGGGAGATGAACGTAAAGGCAAGAGCCTGCCCGCCGACCCTCCGCGGCCCGCCGGTTACAGCATAAGCAGAGAAATCCCGGCGGTCAGAAAAGCCAATATCACCGTAATGATGCCGATAAGGCCGAGAGTATCGCGGGTCTGCGGACTGACAAAGGTAAACGGCTGGTTGCAGGCCGCCAGAGAACGCACCAGCACCTGCTGCGCCGGCGGGAAATGAGCGTAAGGATCCTGCTTGACGGACATCTCCGACTCGTCGGTATCCGTACCATCCTTTTTATCGCCTTCATCGCTCTCCGATGTCTGCTCAAATGCTGATTCGGGTTCCGCCGCAGGCGGTTCGTCGTCGGATGAATTACCATCCTCCACGGATTCGGAATCACCTTTTCCCGCCTTGTCGTCTTCAACTTCTTCCGTCGGAGCGGAGGGCGCTTCGACAACCTCTTTCTCTATCGGTGCGGCCGCCTCTTTCGCCTCTTCCATATCAGCGGCGGCATCTGCTGCAGCCTGATTATCTTCCTGCTGCGAAAGTTTCTGCTTGATTTCATCTTCTACTTGCTGTTCATCTTCGGCGGCAAGGTTCGTATCAGCATCCGGCGCGGCCTGAATCTTAGGCTCAGCCCCGGCGGCATCATCCTCGGTAAGCTCCTCCGCCAGACTCGCCAGCACATCATCAATATCCGTTTCCTTGCCGGATTCATCTTCAGCCGGCGGCGTTTGCTGGGATTTATCTTCCGCGGCCGCATCGGCATCGGCTTCTGGCGAGGCTTGGGGTTCTTTTTCTTTCGCCGGCGCGGTCGGCGTATTCAGTGAATCCAGTTCGCCCGCCAGGTCCGCCAGAATGGCGTCAACATCTTCGTTGCTGTTTTCAGCGGTTTCATTGCCCTGTTTATTTACCGGCGACGGCGGGGTATCATCCGTTTCCTTATTCAGGGCGGAAAGGTCGCGCTCGAGGTCCGCCAGCGTTTGTTCCACTTTTTTAGTTGAATCTTTCTCCAGACCTTCGGTACTTCCGGCCGCAGGCTGGTCGGGCTTTCCCGCCGGGTCCATTCCTATCTCGGCG
>CAZOCV010000055.1:0-1284 GCA_964578395.1 uncultured Pirellulales bacterium | reverse complement strand
ACTTCCGGCCGCAGGCTGGTCGGGCTTTCCCGCCGGGTCCATTCCTATCTCGGCGCCGACGCTGGAAAGCGAATTCTGGGCCGCATCGAGGAGGCTGTTGACATCCTCGCTACCCAATCCAAGTTTATCATCTGCGGGTGATGGTTTACCCGAACTCTCTTCGGCCATAATCGACCTCAAAACATACCTTTAGGGGCATCTTGTGCCCCAACTAACTTTATGTCATACTGCTTACGCTATCGGCCGGGAAAAGCCCCCTGTCGAGTTAAAATTGCCAATATCCGGGCCAAAAGGACCATTTGAGGGTCCTGAGATGCCCTTATCAGCCGCGCCAAGCGGGAAAATTACGACCGGAGACAAACGATGCGTTTATGGCGTTTTTACTGTTGTCCGATAACTAACGGGATTAACGAACTCCCGGACGCCCAAGCCCGTCACCTTGGCGGTGTTTTACGCCAGGGCGTGGGCCGCCAAATTGAGCTTTTTGACGGCCGGGGAACTCTGGCTCAGGGCGTTATTTCGGAAATCAGCCCCCGCCGCGTTATCGTCGATGTCCAGAAAATTACCCATCACGCACCCCCCGCCGGCCCGGAAATCATCCTCATCGCCGGCATCATTAAAGGCACGCGGTTCGACGATCTCATTGAACACGCTGCCGAACTTGGCGTTGACCGCCTGTATCCCACCCTTTTCGAACGCACCGTTAAAACCGCCGGCGGCGAGCAGGTGCGTTCCCGCTGGCACAACATCGCCATCGCCGCCTGCAAACAAAGCGGCTGCCTGTTCCTCCCTCACATCGCCGACCCTGCTCGCCTCGATGACCACCTCGCCGCCCTCCAACCGCAAAACACCCCCGGCGCCTACCTCTACGGCCAACTGGAAGGCTCCCCGCCAAATATCCTCCACCACCCCCTCTCCGGCCAAAAGTGGATCTGGTGCGTCGGCCCCGAAGGCGGCCTCACCGAGGCCGAAGAAGCCGCCCTCACCCGCGCCGGCTTCATCGGCGTTAGTTTAACTCCCACCATCCTCCGCGCTGAAACCGCCGCCCTCACCGGCGCCGCCATCCTCTGCCTCCGCCGCCAATCGTAGGGCGGGCCGTGCCCGCCATCGCCGCTCAACCGTCCCCGATTGAGGCGTCGAAGACGCTTTCTGTTTAAAACTTTTTAGCCACTGATTAACTGAGATGGACACAGATTTATTCTTGCTTTCCTGTCGCGGCGTAGTCCGCCTCAGGCGGAACGAAGCCGGTCGAAGATCACGGCGTAGTTACAAACGAAGCCGGAA
>CAZOCV010000054.1:10257-18008 GCA_964578395.1 uncultured Pirellulales bacterium | reverse complement strand
TTAGCTTGGCCGTTTTTGAGGGGCGGGCGTCGTGGGCTAACGGCCAGCCTGAAGGGCCAACTCCGAACAGACATGTTCACGCTCGCGTGAACATGGCACCCGCGAAGAACCCCTTGCTTTCGCAAGGGGCTTTCATCATGTCTCGCTCATACGCAGCGACCAACGGGAGCGGGTTAGCGGCTGGCGGGGCGACAGCTTAGAAGGGTCTTTGACCCTTGACGGGGGGCGGGGATGGGATTACATTGGTCAGAGGTCAGCGTTAATTGCAGGAAGCCGGCACATGAAGCAAATCATTGAGGACGTGCTGCAAGCGGAAGCTACGGCGGCGGAGCAGCTTAAGGCGGCCCGCCAGCAGGCGGCGGCCATAACGGCCCGTGCGGAGGCGGCCAGTCTCGAACGGATCAATCAGGCAAAACAGCAGTGCCGGCAGGAGATGCAGGCGATGGTCGAGGAGGCCACGCGGTCGGCCGAGGAGGTCAAGGCCCGGATGCTGGCGGAGGCGGACGGGCAAATGCGGGATTTTCTGGCCAAAAACGCCGACCGGGTGGACGGCGTGGTCGAGGCGATTTGCCGGTTGGTGCTCGGCGATACGGCCGGTAAGGATACGGCGTAACCGATGGCCGACCGATTGTCGCAATATGCTTTTATCAATGCCAAGCTGCGGGCGCGGATCAGTCAGATATTGACGGCGGATTTTTTTAATGAACTGGCCCGCGCCTCCACGCTGGAGTCGATGCTGGCGATGCTCCGCGATACGGGGTTCGCCGAGTTGGAAAAGACCTACACGGCCACGGGTGATTTAAAGCAGGTGGAATTAAAGCTCATCGAGCATGAAATCGACCTTTACCGGGAACTCAAAAAACATGTGCATCCGGATACGGTGGAGTTCCTGGAGGCGCTGCTGGTGCGCTACGAGATAGACAACCTCAAGAACGCCATCCGGGTGTTCTTCGACCGCGTGGTTCGCGGCCGGGCCATCGAAGCGGGTGCGGAATATATCGTTTATGAGCCGATTATTCATGACCTGCCCATCGACAAGATTTTATACGCGGAAAGTTTCGAAGAGATCGCCGTCCTGCTGGCGGGCACGGGCTATGAGGAGATTATTCGCGGCCACGCCGGCCAGGTCCGGCAGGAGGGCAATCTGTTTCGTATGGAGATTGCCTTTGATCATGCCTATTACGCGGGCCTGCTGGCGGCGGCGGGACGATTGGGCCGGAGGGACCGCCGCATCGCCTGTCGGCTCATCGGGGCGGAAATCGACACGGAGAACATTAGCTGGATGGTGCGGCTGAAGACTTTTTATGATATATCGCGGGAATTGCTGGAGGCGGCGATTATTCCGGGCGGCGCGGTGATCAAGACCTCGCTGGCGGCGGACTTGTGCCGGGAGGATTCGGTGGCGGCGGTCATGGGACACATTATCGAAGGGTATTACCCGGAATACCTGCCGCTGCTGTCGGCGCAGGCCGCGGAAAGCACGTCCGGGCTGCGGCTGATCGGCAGGATTCTGGAAGAAATTCGCCATCAGGAAATTCGCCGGATTTTAACGGGCGATCCGTTTACGATAGGGATTGTTCTGGCGTATTTTCTTTTGAAGCACAAAGAGGTCGCCACATTGAGACGGTTATTGACGGCCAAACGCTATGGCCGGGAAATAAACGCCATGGAAAGCATGATCTGATGTTTACGACGCCGATGACACAACTTTTTGCGGTGGTGCTCAGCAAGGACCGCGAACGGGTGAGCGAAGCGCTGCTGCGCGAAGGGGTCATGCAGTTTATCCAGACATCGGAGTTGGAAGCATCGGATGCGCAAAAGGCTTCTGAATCGGGATCGACGGCGGCCCTGACGGCCCTGTCGGACCTGCGCAAGCGGGTCGAGGAGTCGCTGCATACCATCGATATCATGCCGCGCTGCCCGAATGAAACGGACCTGAAGCAGCGCGTTGGCGTGGACGTTCAACAGGAAAATCAGCATCTGGACCACATGGAGCAGCAGCGGGAGACGCTGCGGGAGCGGCAGCGGGCCTTGCAGCAGGAGATTGTCAAGCTGGAAGATATCCAGCGGCAGGTGAAACTTTATGGGCTGGAACTATCCGGCCCCGCCTCATCGGCCCATTCGCTGCTGCGCATCGAGGCGGGCAAAGTGGCCACGTCCCGTGTGGCCGGGCTGGATGAGGCACTCAAGGGTTTTCCGGCCATGCGAATTACGGTCGGCGAGGAGCATGACCAGGCGTATCTGCTGCTGTTATTTATGAAACGGGATCGGGAGGCGATTCATCGTCTGCTGTCGGGGCTGGGCTGGTCGGACGTGAAACTGCAGGAGCAGCAGGCGACCGTCAAGGAAGACCTGTTGGGGCAGTTATCAGAAAAGATTCAGTCTTTGACGGCGGAGCAGCAGCGGCTGGGGGAGCAGATAACCGACGGCATTCGCAAGGAGTCGGACCGCCTGGCGACCGTCTGGACCCGGCTGCGCGTCAATGAATTATGCCTGAAGATTCAGACCTATTTTGAAAGTCTGGAGCGGACGGTGCTGTTTGCCGGATGGGTTCCCGCGTCGAAGCAGGCGGCGATTGCCGCAGCCGTCACGGCGGCCGCGGAGGGACGCTGTTATCTTGAATGGCACGCGGCGGAAAGCAAGGAAATGCAGGGCGCCGATGTGCCGGTGCAGTTTCATAATCCGCCGGTGCTGGCGCCGTTTGAAATGCTGGTGAGCAATTTCGCCATTCCGAAATACCGCACCATTGACCCGACGCCCTTTTTAATGCTGGTCTATCTATGCATGTTCGGCCTGATGTTCGCCGATGCGGGCCAGGGATCGGTTCTGGCTGTTGTAGGTCTGGCTGCCGCCCACGCACTCAAACGCCGTAAAGCCGGGACCAATTTGCATAAGTTAATGTGGCTGATCTTCTGGTGCGGCCTCTCGTCCATTGTGTTCGGCGTTCTCTTCGGTTCGTATTTCGGCACGAGCCTCTTCAAGCCCCTGTGGTTTGATTTTCACGGGGTGGTCTCCGGACACCGTTCGGGGCGGGCGGGCATTGATTCCGTTCTCGACATTCTGGTTATAACGGTATATTTCGGCGTTGGCGTGATATTGGTCGGCTTGGTATTCAACTGGGTGAACATGATCCGGGAGCGAAACTGGCTGGAACTGGTGTTCAGCAAGGGGGGCATCCTGGGCGGATGGATTTATGGCGGCGGTTTTTATATCGCCAAATATCTGGTGGAGCATGGTTACAAGAGCCTGCCGGGCGGAAGAACGCTTTTTCTTCTGGCGGGATTGCCGGTCGTGCTGCTGTTTATCAAGGAGCCGTGGCACTATTTTCAGCATCGGCCTTCCTCGCCGCGGAAGGAAAATAAGGTCATTATCTTTTTGAACTTTGTGATGCAATGGGCCGTGGAACTGCTGGAGATATTCAGCGGATACTTATCCAACACGCTGTCGTTTATGCGTGTGGCGGGCCTGGGCATCGCGCATGTCAGCCTGATGGTGTCGTTTTTCGCCATTGCGGAAATGACCTCCGGCGTTTTCTCCATCATCGTGCTGATTCTGGGCAATATCCTGGTTATCTGCCTGGAAGGGCTTTCGGCGGGCGTCCAGGCGCTGCGTTTGAATTACTATGAGTTTTTCTCCAAGTTTTTCCATGGAACCGGCAAGCTCCATACCCCCATTTCCCTGACGAGTAAACTGTAATGATATCAAGAAAGGACACTGTTATGAACAAACCCCAACAGAGGTTAAAGACCCAGATTTTCATGAGCGTGGTGGCGTTGGCGGCGCTGATGGGCATCATCGGCACGGTATTCACCTCGCAGGCGTACGCCCAGGCTGTCCCCGAAGATCAGGATGTTGCCGTAAAACCCGTTTCCGAAGCGGTCGTCTCCATCAGTTTGAAGTTTGGGCTGCTCGCGGCGGCGGCGGCGTTTGGCCTGGGGGCGATAGCCGCCGGCTACGCCATTTCCCACGTGGGCGCGGCGGCGATGGGCGCTGTGGCGGAAAAACCTGAAATCGCCGGCCAGGCGCTGATTTTTGTCGCCCTGGCGGAAGGTATTGTCGTTTTTGGATTTATTACGGCGCTGATGATTCTGGGTAAGGTGCAGTCGCTGTCATGAAATACGCCATCATCGGTGATGAAGACGCCGTCATGGGATTCGGCATCGTGGGCGTCCGGGGGCGTGTGGCCGCCAACGCGGAAGAAGCGCGCCGGGCCTTTGAGGCGCTGCGCCAGGAGCCGGATATCGGAATTATTCTTATCACGGAGCGAGTGGCCGAAATGATTCGGCCGCTGATGGAGGCGCAGATGTTCTCGACCAGTTTTCCGCTGCTGGTGGAGGTGCCGGACCGGACCGGTCCGATGCCCGGCCGCCAGGGCGTCAAGTCGATGGTCAATGCAGCCATAGGTATCAAATTATGAGTTGGCCGAAAGATACAACCCGAACAAAAAACGCATTGGCGAAAAATGACGCCGGCGAACTTTCCGCTCAGGGCAAAGCGTCGCTGATAGCCAGCATCGAGGCCGATGCGCAGGCCGAAATAGACAAAATGTTGCGCGAGGCCGCCGATCAGGCGTTGCAGCGCGAGCAATATACGGACAAGAAAATCGAGCTTATGCGGCAGGAGTCGCGCCAAAAGGCCGCGGCCCAGGGCGACGTCATCCGCAGCAAAGCCCTTTCCCAGGCCGAACTGGAAATCAAGCGCCGCCGGCTGCGCGCCAGCAACGAAATTGTTCAGCGGATAATGTCGCTGGTGGAACAGAAACTCCAAAGGTTGATTGGCACCGAGGCTTATCGGGAGGTGCTGATCCGATGGATTACGGAGGCTGCGCTGGGGCTGGGCGGTGATATGTTGTTTCTCAACGCTTCGGTCGAGGAACGCCGGTTGATGGATGAGACACTGCTGCACCTGGCGCAGGAACGAATACAACAGGCGCAGGGCCGGACCATCACGATTCGTCTGGCCGATGCCCCGGCGCTGGCGTCGCAGGGCGTCATTCTGACGACGAAGGACGGGCGTATGGCCTATAATAATCAGGTCAGGACGCGCCTCCTGCGTCAGCAGCGCAGCATTCAGCGTTTGATTCATGATCATTTGTTTGCCGAAGAACGATAAATAAAGCACGGGACATTATGACAATCAGGATTACAGGACAGGTTAGGCGCGTCAACGGCCCGGTCATCGAAGTGATGGGCATAACGGATGCGCAGATGTTTGAACTGGTGCGCGTGGGGGAAGAGCAGCTAATCGGAGAATTGATTAAGCTGGAGGCGGATAGCGCCGTCGTTCAGGTCTATGAGGACACCACCGGCATTGCGCCGGGCGACCCGGTGTATGGTTCGGGTATGCAGTTGTCGGTGGAACTGGGGCCGGGGCTGGTCGGAACCATCTATGATGGTATTCAGCGGCCGTTGGAAGTCATCCGGTCCATGTCGGACATTTATATCGAGCGGGGGATTACCGTGCCGTCGCTGGAGCGGAAGAAACGCTGGCATTTTGTGCCGTCGGTGGCGGCCGGAGAGCGCGTCAGCGCCGGTCAGATTCTTGGTTCAGTTCAGGAAACTCAGACCGTTCTGCATCGGATTATGGTTCCGCCGGGATTAAGCGGGACGCTGGAATCGCTTGTTCCTGAAGGCGATTATACGGTGGATGAGGCCATCGGCGTTCTGCTGCGCGACGATTCCGGCCGGCAGGATTTGCATTTGATGCAGCGCTGGCCGATACGGGTGCAGCGGCCCACGCGCAGCCGGCTGCCGCTGGATATCCCTTTGATTACCGGTCAGCGGGTTATCGATACGCTGTTTCCCGTGGCCAAAGGCGGGACGGTGGCAATACCGGGCGGCTTCGGGACCGGAAAAACCATGACCCAGCAGGCGGTGGCCAAATGGTGTGATGCCGACCTGATTGTGTATATCGGTTGCGGCGAGCGCGGCAATGAAATTACCGATGTGCTGACGGAATTCCCCAAATTAATCGACCCGCGCAGCGGCCGTTCGCTGATGGAGCGGACGATTTTAATCGCCAACACGTCCAACATGCCGGTATCGGCGCGGGAGGCCAGCATTTATACGGGTATTACTCTGGCGGAATATTTCCGCGATCAGGGCTATCATGTGGCCGTAATGGCCGATTCGACCTCCCGGTGGGCGGAGGCCTTGCGGGAACTTTCGGGCCGAATGGAAGAAATGCCGGCCGAGGAGGGTTTTCCCGCTTATCTTCCCACGCGGATTGCGGAGTTTTACGAGCGGGCGGGCCGGATGGAAACCTTAAGCGGCGATGATGGGTCCGTTACCATTATTGGCGCTGTTTCGCCGCCCGGCGGCGATTTTTCCGAGCCGGTAACTCAGCATACCAAGCGATTTATTCGCTGTTTCTGGGCGCTGGATCGCAACTTGGCCAACGCGCGCCATTATCCCGCGATATCCTGGCTGGAAAGCTACAGTGAATATCTGGCGGATATGGTTCCCTGGTGGGAACAGCACGTCAGCACCCAATGGCTGGATAATCGCACGGAGATAATGGACCTTTTGTACCGCGAAGTCCGGCTCCAGCAGGTCGTCAAACTGGTCGGACCCGATGCGCTGCCGGATTCGCAGCGGTTTATTCTGGAAATCTGCACCCTCTTCAAAAATGCTTTTCTGCAGCAAAATGCTTATGACAAGGTGGATATGTATTCGACTGTTCAGAAGCAGGAAAAGATGCTCCGCATTATCATGACCTTCTGGCGGCGAGGCAGCGAAGCCATCAAGAAAGGCGCAACGCTCATCAAGCTGCGCAAAATGAAAATTTATCAGGACATTGTCAAGATGAAATACAACATACCGAACGAAGACCTGGCCGGGCTGGATAAAATGGAGGCTCATCTGGAGCGTTCGATGGACCAGATGGAGGCGCTGCATGCCTGAGACCGCTGCCCAAAGAGAATTGTTGTCCGGCCGGGAATATATCGGCGTGGATAAAATCGACGGCCCGCTGATATTCACCAGCAATACTCATCCCGTGGGCTATCGCGAATTAGTCGAATGCGTGGATCGCCAGGGGCATATCCGTTTGGGTATCGTTCTGGAATCCTCGACCAGTGCGGTGGTGGTTCAGGTTTTCGAGGGAACCAGCGGGATGACGCTTCCGGAGACCCGGGTGCGTTTTATCGGCCGACCGCTCAAACTCGGCGTGTCGCGCACGATGCTGGGGCGGGTTTTTAATGGTCTCGGCCAACCGATAGACGGCGGCCCTTCTCCGCAAAGTGATATCGAGCTGGACGTAAACGGCCTGGCGATAAATCCGACGTCGCGCCAATATCCACGCGATTTTATCCAGACGGGGATATCGGTCATCGACGGCATGAACACCCTGATTCGCGGCCAGAAGCTGCCGATATTTTCCGGCAACGGCCTGCCTCACAACGATCTGGCCTCCCAGATTGCCCGGCAGGCCAAGATTCGGGGAACGCAGTCGGAGTTTTCGGTGGTCTTCGCGGCGATGGGAGTCAAGCACGATGTGGCGCGTTTCTTCATTCGATCCTTTGAGGAAAGCGGCGTGCTGGATAATGTGGCGTTGTTTTTATCGCTGGCCGATGACCCGTCCATCGAACGGCTGATTACCCCGCGAACAGCGTTGACCCTGGCGGAGCATCTGGCGTTCCATGAGGATATGCACGTGCTGGTGATTATGACGGATATGACCAATTATTGCGAATCCCTGCGCGAGATATCGACCATTCGCGGCGAAATACCCTCTCGTAAAGGCTATCCGGG
>CAZOCV010000054.1:0-10157 GCA_964578395.1 uncultured Pirellulales bacterium | reverse complement strand
CGATCACCCGCATTTGGCCAGCCAGTTGTTCGCCGCGTACAGCTATGTCAAGGATGTGCGCAATCTCGCCTCGGTTATCGGGGAGGAGGAACTGACGCCGCTGGATCGCCAGTATCTTGATTTTGGCCGCGAATTCGAGCAGAAATTCGTTTCCCAGCGCAAAGACGAAGATCGCACGATTGAACAAACGCTGGATCGCGGCTGGTCCGTGCTGCGGGAGCTGCCCGCCGAGGAACTGCACCGCATCACGGAGGAAGAAATTGAAAAATATTACGGACAGTAATAACAGGAACCGGTTATGGCGGTATTGAATTACGCACCAACCAAAACCAACCTGATGCGGCTGAAAAACGACCTGAAGTTCGCCCGCCAGGGATACGAACTTCTGGATCAGAAGCGCAATATTCTGATTATCGAATTATTGTCGCTCATCGATCAGGCGTCGGATTATCAGTCGCGGGTGGAAGCGGCGCTGGCCAAAGCGTATGCCGCCCTGGAAGAGGCCGTGTTTGACATGGGGCAACTGAAGGTGCATACCCTGACTGGCGCCATCAATATGGCCACGGATATCACCGTCAGCACGCGCCGCGTCATGGGAATTACCCTGCCGGTGATTGAAACACATTTTACCGAACATCCGCCGTATTACAGCCCGATGGGGACGAGTTTTCAGATTGATAGCGCCCTGCAGCATTTCAAGGAGGCGTTACAGTTGCTGGGCCGATTGTCGGAATTGAAAATTTCCGTTCTTCGTCTGGCCAACGAAGTCAAAAAAACGATACGCAAAGTAAACGCGCTGGAAAAAATCGCGATTCCTTCGCTATCGGACACGGTTCATTATATCGGTAGCCGTATGGAAGAAAACGAACGGGACATGTTTGTGCTGATGAAAATGGTCAAACGCGATCTGGAAAAGAAAGCATTGCCCAGCAAGGGAGTTCGATCATGAGTGATCTTCTTAAAAGAATCATGGTGTATGTTGACGGCACGGAGCAATCTGTAACCGCCGCCCAATATGCGATATGTCTGGCGTCGTTTTCCGGGGCGGAATTGATTGCCCATTACGTGGTGAACACCAAGGCCATGGACGATCTGCTCAAGGCGCATATCTTTCTTCAGGACGAACAAAGCGAATATGAGCACGATATGGAAGCCGATGCGGAACGCTATCTCAATTATATCGCCGAACTGGGCTTGAAGAAAGGCGTGTCGCTGGTGAAAAAGCGGAGCAAGGGCAGCGTGCACCGGGAAATTATCGAATCCGTCAGCGAACTGGGCGTCGATTTGCTGGTCATCGGCGAATTGTCACGGATTCGCAGCCGACGTGACGAATTTTTTGACGAAACCGAACGGGCCATGCGTTCCGTTCCCTGCTCGGTGCTGATTGTCAAAGATGAAGAGAGAGTCTGGAAATTGTACGAATCCTTGATATAATAAATTGTTTATGATGGTTTGCCGGCCGCAGACCTCTGGAGATGTTGGTTATGTCGATGTTAGACCTGATTACGGAAAAAATTGTTAAGGTTCCCCTGGTTTCCACCAACAAGCCGGATGTGATACGGGAATTGGTGCAAATTCTCAAAGACGCCGGGGAAGTTAAGGATGTCAGTGAAGTGCTCAGCGCCGTCCAGTCCCGCGAGATGAAGCAAAGCACCGGCCTGGAGGATGGCATCGCCGTGCCTCATGGTAAAACCCCCGCGGTCAGCGGGCTGAAACTGGCCATTGGCATCGCGCCGCAGGGCATTGATTTTGATTCCCTGGATGGTAAACCGTCCAAGTTGTTTTTCCTTCTGCTGGGGTCGCCCAATTCGGCCGGACCGCATGTCGCCGCCCTGGCGGAAATCGCCAAATTGTCGCAATCGAAATCATTCTGCAAAGCGCTGGCCAATGCCGAAAATGCCAAAGAAGTGGTTGAATTGATGAAAGGGGAATAGCCCGTAACGCTTTTACGGTTTGCCTTTAATCACGGATTATCCAACGATAATCAGGAATTCCTGTCGAGGCTAATATAATTCTTCAACGGGTGCTGCTACGGGTTGGAATTCAAGAGCGACTTTGACGGCGGCGGTGGCGATGACATTAGCGCGTTCGACGCGGACGACGCGGGCGGGCTTGATACGGGCGGCACAGCCTTTTTCACTGGCGAGGGTTTCAGCGCGGGGGAAATTGACTTCTACCTGCTGGCCTTCACGAACCGGGGTGCGCAGGGGCAGCAAAATCAAAGCGCCATCGCTGGAGACGTTAAGGCTTTTACCGTTAAAAAATTTACCGGCGGATGGATGCCAGACGCTTACCGGCCAGCGGACGGCCGAACGTTGTGAATGTCGTTGTTCAAAGGCGCAAACCACAGCACGTTACCTTTCTTCCCGACCTGATACCAGTTTTCGAATGCCTCAAATCCATGTTGGGAACATCGGCCGTGCCTAACTGTTAATTTAGTTAAAATAGGAATAATCGGTAAAATAGTTTCTCCTGACAGTTATCGGTCTTTCGTCTGATATTTCGTTGCTTTTGTTGTTAACTGGTTATAATCTCAGGCATTTAATACATTTTATTCCACGAATTATTGGATACAGGACATTACAAAAATGGCTGATCAGTCACCGAAAACGTACGATTTCGCTCTTGTTGAGGAAAAATGGCAGAAATATTGGGAAACGCATAAAACTTTCGCAGCAGCGGATACGTCCGATAAGCCCAAGTATTACGTGCTGGATATGTTCCCGTACCCGTCGGGGGCGGGCCTGCATGTGGGCCACCCGGAAGGCTATACGGCCAGCGATATTGTCAGCCGTTATAAGCGAATGAAGGGGTTCAATGTGCTCCACCCGATGGGCTATGACGCCTTCGGTCTCCCCGCCGAACAGTATGCCATACAAACGGGCACGCATCCGCGGATCACCACGCAAAAAAACATCGACAACATCCGGCGACAGATAAAAAGCCTGGGCTTCAGCTATGACTGGGACCGTGAAATAGACACCACGGACCCTAACTATTATCGGTGGACCCAGTGGATATTCCTGCAACTTTTTAACAGCTTTTATGACCCGGTTGAGCAAAAAGCCCGTCCAATCAGCGATTTGGTAATACCGGCGGGTTTAAATGAGTCGCAAAAAAGGGAATATATTGACAGCCGACGGCTGGCCTATCAGGCCGAAGTGGCCGTCAACTGGTGTCCGGCGCTGGGGACGGTTTTGGCCAACGAAGAAGTGGTCGGCGGGGTTTCGGAGCGAGGCGGGCATCCAGTGGTTCGTAAGCCCATGCGACAGTGGATGTTGCGCATTACTTCCTATGCGGAACGGCTGCTGGCGGATTTGGAGGAACTGGATTGGTCCGAAGGCATTAAAAAGCTCCAGCAGGACTGGATTGGCAAAAGTGTCGGGGCAGAAGTGGATTTCAATGTTGTCGGGCATGATGCCAAAATTCGGGTGTTCACCACTCGGCCGGATACGCTCTTCGGGGCAACGTATATGGTTCTGGCGCCGGAACATCCGCTGGTGGATGTGATTACGACCGACACCCAGCAGCAGGCGGTGGCAACATATCGCCAGGAAGCCGCCAAAAAGAGCGACCTGGACCGAACTGATTTGGCCAAAGAGAAAACCGGCGTGCCCACCGGGGCAATGGCCGTAAATCCAGTCAATGGCCAGCAAATACCCATCTGGATAAGCGATTACGTGCTGATTAGTTACGGCACGGGGGCGATTATGGCCGTACCGGCTCACGATGACCGTGACTTCGAGTTCGCCAAAAAGTTCAAGCTGCCTATTATTGCCGTGGTGGAGCCGACGACAGGCTGGCTGCGGGAGGAGGTGGTGGAAGGCAACTTCGATACGTCGTGGTGTTCGGATAAACGCCAGTGCGAAGTCACCAGGCAAATAGCCGAGAAAGCTCGGAGTCGGGCGGCCTGCGATATCACGGATACCTGCCTGAAAGATATGGTGTTGCCTGCGTATCAGGCCAATCCGGGGATGTTTACCCGTGCGTTTACGTTTGAAGGGCGGGCGATTAATTCCAGGGACTTCGACGGGCAGGATACGGCGGAATTTAAGGAGAAGATTACCGCGCGGCTGGAAAGACAAGGTCTGGGCAAGAAGGCCATCAATTACAAGTTGCGTGACTGGCTGTTCAGCCGGCAGCGTTATTGGGGTGAGCCGTTCCCGCTGGTGCACCTGGAAAATGGAGAGGTGGTGGCGGTGGCGGAAAAGGATCTGCCGGTGGCATTGCCGGAGATGGATAGCTTTAAGCCCAGCGGCACGGGTGAACCACCGCTGGCGACGGCGACGGCGTGGCTGAAAACCACCTGGAACGGCCGGCCCGCCCGGCGCGAGACCAACACCATGCCGCAATGGGCCGGTAGCTGCTGGTATTACTTGCGGTATATCGATGCACGAAACAACACGGCGCCGTTTGATAAGGCCAAAGAGCGTTACTGGATGCCGGTGGATTTATATGTGGGCGGGGCGGAACATGCGGTGCTGCATTTGCTCTACGCGCGCTTCTGGCACAAGGTGCTTTATGATATCGGCTGGGTCAGTACGCCGGAACCGTTTATGAGGCTGGTGAATCAGGGGATGATATTGGGTTTATCATACAAGGACAGTCGCGGCGCGCTGGTGGCCAACGACCTGGTCGAAGTACGCGAGGGCAAGTATTACCACAAGCAGACGGGCGAGGAACTGGTGGAGTTTGTCGCCAAGATGAGCAAGTCCCTGCGGAACGTGGTGACGCCCGATCAGGTGATTACTGATTACGGTGCGGATTCGATGCGGCTGTATGAGATGTTCATGGGGCCGCTGAGTGCATCGAAGCCCTGGAATATGCACGGGGTGGAAGGCGTGTTTCGGTTTTTGCAGAAAGTCTGGCGGATGATTGTCGCTGATGATGGCAAGCTGCACGCCGATATTGCCGATGTTGAGCCGGCGGATGATGCTTTGCGGCTGCTGCACAAAACCATCAAAAAAGTTGGCGGCGATGTCGAGCAAATGGCCTTCAATACGGCCATCAGCCAGATGATGATTTTCGTCAATGAGGCCCTGAAGTGGTCGCCGCGAAGCAAGCAGGCGATGGAGATGTTCGTGTTGCTCTTGTCGCCGTTTGCGCCGCATATCGCTGAGGAACTCTGGCAGCGGCTGGGCCATACCGACACGCTGGCCTACGAACCCTGGCCGCCATACGATGAGGCCCTGACCCAGGACGCCGAGGTGGAACTGGCGGTGCAGATCTGCGGCAAGGTGCGCGACAAAATCGTCGTGGCCGCCGACGCCGATGAAGACAGTGTCAAACAGACCGCCCTCGCCGCCGAGAAGATTAAATCGTCTCTGGAAGGCAAAACCGTCCGCAAGGTCATTGTTATCAAGGGCCGCCTGGTGAATATCGTGGCGAATTAATTTAGCCACTGATTGCACTGATAAACACTGATTTAATAGAAATCGGAACAAAATTAATAACCACGGATTTTCACGGATTAAAAAGAAGGCGGTATGGCTGATGTAATGCAATTAGAAATCAAGCGGCGAATATCACCGTGGGCGAATGGGGCGTTAATATGTCTCCTCATTACGCCGGTGATTTTTATGTTGAGTTTAGTAGTTGCGCCGGGAGATTCGTTGGGTGTGGCGGTTTTACTTTCCAGCATCTCCCTTTTCATGTCCGCATTACTTGGCCTGATTGCATTGATTCACATCAAGTTAGCCAAAGGTGTTATTGGCGGATACAAACGCGCTGTATCGAGCCTTTTAATATCCGCAACAGGATGGTATCTTGCGTGGACGGCATTACAAACAACAATGCGTCAAGTCGAGCAGCTTCATTCTGCGTCGCAACTAAGAAGCCTTGGGTCAAATATTATGATTTATCAAAAAGAACATGGCGCTTTACCCGATGGCAATGATTGGTGTGACCGATTGTTAACGGTTGAATACATGTCTCGGGATATGTTTTGCAATCCTGCCGTGGGGCAAGGCGATTGCCATTACGCCATGAACAAATATTTATCCGGCTATAAAGGTAAACTTCCGAATGATGTTGTGGTGTTGTTTGAATCGAAAAACGATGAGTGGAACCAGTCCGGCGGACCGGAATTGATGGCGACGGATTATCACCTGGGCGCATCCTGGAAATACCAATTGACTTTTGGACGGTCAGGTGGGAATAAAGGTTGTTTGATCATTTTTGGTGACGGCCATTGTGATTATGTTACACCTGATGATTTTGATAAACTACGTTGGCAAGTGGAATAGATAAATCACAAAGAAAGTTTTGATGGACTGGAAGAATTAGTCCCATATTATCAAAAAAGAGTTTTTTATTCCGTCCATGGAGATGATAAAACGATGACGCAGATAGCCATAAGTGGCTTATTGTCAAATGGTTATGGCTGGTATTTTTAACTGTCAATTCGTTTGACATCGCCCGAAAATATGTTATAATAATGTTATAATGATAAAGCAATTATCCAAAGTCGGCAACAGCAGCGCATTATTGCTGGACAAGGCGTTGATGGAACTGGTCGGCCTGGAAGAAGGCGGCCCGGTGCAAATCACCGTTCAGGACGGCGTCTTGATTGTCCAGCCCGTCAGCCCGACGCCGGTGGATGAAGAGCGATTCGAGCAGCTTCTTGACAAGGTAGTCAGCGATCGGCGCAGCGCGTTGCGGAAATTGGCCCAATGAGGGCGGCGGTTGTTTTTTTGAGCGTCGGCCATGTGCGGGCCATACACGCTCGAATGATCGCGGAGTTTGGCGGCGACGCTTCCGTTCGCGATGAGGGATTGTTAGCCTCAGCGGTGGCGATGCCGACAGCGCAATTCGAGGGCGAATATCTGCATAATGGCCTGGCGGAAATGGCCGGGGCGTATTTGTACCACCTGTGCCGCAATCATCCTTTTGTGGACGGCAATAAGCGCACGGCCCTGGCCGCGGCGGATATTTTTTTGCGTCTTAATAACGCCCGGCTCAAGGCGACGAATCGAGAGCTGGAGAAAATCACGCTTGCCGTTGCCGACGGCAGCCTGGGCAAGAAGGAATTGTTGAAGATATTTACCGGCCGGGTTATGTATTAGTTCCTGTTGCGGAAAACTTTGGCGCAACTCTGTCATACCCGCGAAAGCGGGTATCCAGACGAAAATACTGGATTCCCGCCTGCGCGGGAATGACAATAATTCTTTTTCGCAACAGATACTAAGTAACGATTGCCGTGGAGAAAAACGCTATGGATAACACGCCTGAGCAGGTAAAATCGCGCCCGCCGTATATTGCGATAACCTACATGATTCTGGGCGGGATAGTGCTTGCCGGTTCTTTTGGTTTTATGGATGCGCCCTTATACCAAGGTTATAGTAACATCAACATGTTAGGCGTGGGTTTATGTGTGCTTTTCGGGATATTGTATCTCTATCGAATGGCAGTTCGGGAAAAAGGCCCATCAACGGCGCCTACTTATGTCTTGATTGGCATATTGGCCTTTGCCGTGGAAGGTATGATTATCTTTCCTGCTATTGAAAAAGTGAGCATCCAGCGCCGCATGGTGAGAAATACCGCGTTATTACATCAAGTCGGCCTGGCGTTGCGTCAGTATGCTGCGGACCACGAGGGTTCTCTGCCGGATGCGGAACATTGGCGTGGGGCGATTGTTCCGAAATATTATGATGGCGAAAATTTATTAAACGCAACGGGTGAAAGCAGCGGCTATACCTTTAATGAAAAACTGGGCGGCAAACGCCTCGATGAGATTGCCCCGGATGTCGTTTTGGCGTATGAGGCCAGACGATTCCGAATACGATCCCGAAAGGAAAATCCGTCTGTAAAGGAAAGATTAATAGTCAATCACTCTATGGACCGATTTCCTGTAGTCTATGCCGACGGTTCATGTAAAATGTGTAATATCAAAGATGCGGTAAAAGGCTTGCGGTGGGAGTGAGTGTATCGTAAAAAGTAAAAACGTAATCCGTGTAAATCCGTGAAATCCGTGGTTAGAAATTAATGTCCATCCGATTTGTCATAGGCCGGAGCGGGGCGGGGAAGACACATTGGTGTCTGGCGGGGGTGCGGCGTGCGCTGGGGGAGGGGGCCGAAGGGGCGGGGCTGGTGGTGCTGGTGCCGGAACAGGCGACGTTTCAGATTGAGCAAGCACTGGCGGCGGCCGGGGGGTATCACCGGGCGCGGGTGGTGAGCTTTACGACGCTGGCGCGGCAAGTGCAATCGCTGACGGCGGCGGCCGGGCCGGAGGTTCTTAGCGAGACGGCCCGGCAGATGCTCCTGCGGCGGGTCGTGCAGGATTCTTACGGCGAACTGAAGATTTTCGGGGCTACGGCCGGGCGCAGCGGCTTCATCGCCCGGCTGAGCGGCATGTTGCGCGAAATGCGGCAATACGAAAAAACGCCCGAGGGCCTGCTGGAAGAAGCCCGGGGACTGGCCGAAGGAAAAAACGAAGGCGACAAGCTGCTGGCCGATAAACTTCATGATTTGGCCGTATTGTATGCGGGCTATCAGCGGGCGGTGGTAGGGCGGTTTATCGATCCGGACGACCTGCCCGACCAGTTGGCGGCCCGGTGCGGGGAACTGGATTACATCGTCGGGGCGAGGCTGTGGGTGGATGGCTTCGCGGGCTTCACGCCGCAGCAATATACGGTGCTCAAGGCCCTGATGACCGCGGCCGAAGATACGGCAATTACGCTGTGCATCGATCCCGCCGGGCCGGGCTTCAAGCGGGCATGGTCGGGCGAGATGGTCAGCGATGATGAATTCTTTTATCCGACGCTCGATACCCTGGCGCGGCTGGTGCGATTGTTGCGCAGTATGGGCCAAACGGCCGAACCGCCCGTTATCTTGCCCGAAAACGGTCAGGCCATGCCGCGTTTTGCCTCGGAAGAACTTGCATGTCTGGAAACGAAGTGGCTTGGGCGCCCCGCCCAAGATTTAAGCGTGTCGCAGGCATCTTGTCTGCGTATGTCTGACGGCAAAGGCGTCCTTTCCCGTGATTTTGGTGAAATGAAGGGACCGTCAGCATCAAATAAATCTTGGCCGGGACGGCCAAGCCACTTACCCGTGCGGATCATCGAAGCGGCCAGCCGCCGCGAAGAGCTCAACGCCGCTGCGCGGGAGATTTTACGGCTGGTGCGTGAGGAGGGCTATCGCTTCCGCGAGATTGCGGTGATTTTCCGCGACCTTTCCGCTTATAGCGAATTACTCGAAGCCGTTTTTGACGAGCATGGTATTGCGTATTTTCTGGATCAGCGGCGGCGGCTGCATCGCCACCCGTTGATAGTGCTGGTGCATAGCGTGTTAAAAATGGCCGCGGAGGGCTTCGCTACGGAAGATGTGCTGGCGTATCTGAAAACGGACTTTGCCGGACTGACGCGCGCGCAGGTGGATATTCTCGAAACGGTGGCGCTGGCTCATGGCGCGGATTATACGCACTGGACGCAGGATGAACCCTGGCGGTGGGGCGAGCCAGGCGCGGAAACGACGGCTGTGCAGGTGGATGCGTGGCGGCGACAGGCGGCCGCGCCGGTGATGGCGTTTCTGGAAAAGGTGCATTTGCCCAGTTCACAATGCGGGCAGGATGCCCGCGTCACGGGAGGTCCGCGACAGGCAACGGTGGCGGTGATAACGACCGCATTGTTTGAAACATTGGAACAGCTAAATATCGCCGCCGTGCTGAGTGAGTGGCGGGCGGCAGCGCTGGCGGCGGGCGACCCGGAACAGGCCCAAATACACGTCGAAGCCCATCGCCAACTGTTGCGGATTTTTGATGAACTGGCGGTAACGCTGGGCGATACATCGGTGACGCTGGATGAATATATGGAGATCATCACCGCGGCGCTGGAGGAATTATCGTTGGGGCTGGTCCCGCCGGTGAGCGATCAGGTGCTGGTGGGCGCGATTGAGCGGTCGCGGCATCCGGCCATTCGCGCCGCGCTGGTGGTCGGCGCCGTCGAAAAAGAATTTCCGCAGGTCAGCAGTATCGATCCTCTGCTCAGTGACGGCCAGCGCCAGCGGCTGGACCGTGCTGGCTTCGAGCTGGCGCCGGGGCGAACGCGGCGGCTGCTGCAGGAGCGATACCTAGGCTACATCGCCCTGACGCGGGCGAGCGAGCGGCTGTGGGTAAGTTATCCGCGCAGCGACGAGCGGGGCAGGGAACTGGTGCGGTCATC
>CAZOCV010000053.1:2806-18010 GCA_964578395.1 uncultured Pirellulales bacterium | reverse complement strand
CCTGTTAAAATAGGTAAAGTTTTTCCCGCTATTATCGTTCGGTGTCCCATGTGTCCTATGTGTCCCATGTAATTCCTATTAATGTTTGCGCTAGAGATAAAAAGTACATTACAGGAGATATTAATAGGAAACTCATAGGGTACATGGGACACATAGGACACGGCCTATACTTCCTGAAGGCCTTCGTAAATCCACCGTCGAATCTCCCTATTGCCGAATCGTTTTTTCTCTATGGTGGGGAATGTCCGCTTGACTTCCTTGCCGAAAAGTCGGTCGGCGCAGCGCCGGCGTAGAGGTCGTAGGCCAGCAGGCGGCATTCGATATTGCCGTTGAAGAAAATCAGGCGGCGGCTGGTCTTGAGGCCGATTTTGCCGGCGAGGGTCTTGTTGCCGGTGAGGATGAACGCCCGCCAGCCGGGGCACTGCTGTTTGAGGAAGTCGCCGATGCGGGCGTAGTCCGTTTCGAGTTGTTGTTGTTCGCCGAGGCGCAGGCCATATTCGGGGTTCATGATGAGTATGCCGCTTTCGGCGGGGAGGGGCGTAGCGGCGAAGTCACATACGGCGAATTCGATAAGGTGTTCCACGCCGGCGGTGCGGGCGTTCTGGCGGGCGGCGTCGATGGCGGCGGGGTCAATGTCGGTGGCGAGGATGCGGGCGGGCGGCTCTTTACGCACCGCCTGCCGGGCTTGCAGACGCACTTGCTCCCAGGCGGCCTCATCGAAGCCCTTGATGTGCTTGAAGCCGTAATGGCTGCGCAGGCTGCCGGCGGGTTTGTTCAGGGCGATCAGGGCCGCTTCAATGGCCAGCGTGCCGCTGCCGCACATGGGCAGCACCAAAGGCTCTGCGCCATCATAACCGCTGGCCATAATCATGGCGGCGGCGAGCGTTTCCCGCAGCGGGGCCTTGTGGGGCATCTTGCGGTAGTTGCGGTCGGAGAGTTTGACGCCGGAGGTGTTGAGGTAGAGCCACGCCCGGTCTTCGTGCCAGTAGAGGTTGACGACGACGCCGGTGCGGTCGGGGCCGCTGTCGGGCCGACGGCCGGTCTTGCGCTGGATGCGATCGACGATGGCGTCCTTGACTTTGAGATTGGGGAACATGGTGTTGTTGATGGAGCGGGTGTTGACGCGGCTGAGGACGCAGAGGCTTTCCGTCGGCTCGATATAATTTTCCCAATCGACGCAGCCCACTTGTTTATAAAGCGTATCCGGGCTGCCGCAGCCGAACTCGCGCAGGAGGTATTGCACACTGTAGGCGGTGCGGAGGAGATAATTGAGTTTGTAGCTGTCCAGTAATGATCCGCGGGTGAGCACGCCGCCGGTGTGGGTGTCGAGAATAGCAAAGCCCAGCGCCGTCAGTTCCGCCTGGAGGTACTCCGCCAGTCCCGGCCCGCAGGTAATCAGTAATGTTCGTCGTTCCAGAGGATTCATTCGCGTGGTGTACGTAAAAACTGAGGATTTGTCAATAATAAAGGTATCGACAAGATGCAAAAGATGATTTAAATTCACGTGTTAATAGACAGGATTTACATGATTGACGGGATTTTTATTAAATTATAAAGGGTGGTTTATGACAATTAACGAGTTGACGGAATTGGTGATTGGTTGTGCGTACCACGTTCATAATGAGTTAGGGTCAGGATTTCTGGAAAAAGTATATGAAAATGCTTTGCGCATCGAATTAATGGAACATAGCTTGAATGTTAAACAACAGTATCCTGTTCCTGTAAAATATCATAACCAGGTAGTGGGGGAATATTTTGCAGATTTATTGGTGGAGAATAGATTGATTATTGAACTAAAGGCTATACAACATATTGTGAAAGAAAATGAGATTCAATTGGTTAACTACTTGGCGGCGACAGGTATTGGGGATGGTCTGTTGATTAATTTTGGAGCTTCGGTTGAGGTAAAACGAAAATACAAAGACTATAGACAAAAAAGAGATTATGATGATTAACAAGATAGAATATGTTTCCTTAAAATACATGACAAAATTCTGTTCATCATGTTAATCCTGTCTATTTATTTTTAGGATTTAGCGTTTCTTGATGACGATAAGAGCGGTGTCATCGAAGCGGCTGGTCAGGCCGGTGAATTTGCGCATGGTCCAGAGAATGCTGCGGGCGGCCTGTTCGGCGGGCAGACTCAGATTATCGCGGGCGGCCTGGATGATGCGGTCCCGGCCGAATTGTTCGCGTTCAAAGTTCATCGCTTCGGTCAGGCCGTCGGTATAGCACAACAGCATATCACCGGGAAAGAAACTGCCGCAGCCCAGCTCATAATCGGCATGGGGATCAATGCCTATGATGGGGCCGCCAGCGCTGAGCCGCTGCACCTCGTCGCCGTGAAACAGCAGGCCCGGATCATGCCCGGCGTTGCTGTAGCTGAAGAAGTCGCCGCCCGGCTCGTAAAGAACGCAGAACAGCGTGGCGAAATCACCGGAGACGGTGTCGCGGCAGAACATGCGGTTAACTCGCCGCATCAGTTCCGGCAAATCCGTCAGACATTCCGCATAAGCGCGAATACTCGCCCGCACCGACGCCATCGCCAGCGACGCGGGCACGCCTTTACCCATGACATCGCCGATGACCACCAGCCAGCGACCTTCGGGCAGGGGGAGAAAATCGTACAGGTCGCCGCCAACCTCATAACATGGCGCATAACGGGCGCCGACATCGAGGCCGGGAATATCGGGCAGGCGATGCGGTATCAGATGCCTCTGCACGTCCCCGGCGATTTTGAGTTGTCGGTCGAGGCGCTGTTTCTCCAGGGCTTCACGGTAGAGGCGAGCGTTGACGATGGCGGCCGCCGACTGCGCGGCGATGATTTGCGCCAGGGCGATATCCTGCGGCGAGAACATCCTTTTTTGTTTCTGGTACAGCCGCAGCATGCCGATGGGCGTCTCTTTATATAACATGCCGATGGTCAGACTGGACACCAGCCCTTCCCGCACGATGTTTTCATGATAGCGCGAGAAAAATTTGCTGTCGCGCATATCCTCGACAATGATAGGCTCGCCTTTGAGGGCGCGACGATTGAGTTTGCTTTCTCCGGCGGTGACGGGGCCTTTATTGATATAGGCTTCACTCAGGCCAAACGTAGCCTTAAGGGTCAGTTCGCCGGTTTCGGCATTCAGCAGCCGCAGTCCGGCGGCATCGGCGTCCAGCGCCTGCGCGACGGTGCGAACGACAATATCGAGCACCTGTTCAAGGTCCATCGGCCCGGTCAGCAGGCGGGAGGTTTCGTGGACGCTGGTCAGGTCCTGATTAAGCCGCCGCACCTTGCGGTCCAGGCGGACCGTGGCCTCGACGGCATGATTGAGTAAATCACGGTCGCGTGGTCCCTTGCGAGAATTCCGGCGGGTATCCTTCATCGGTATTATTATAAGGACAGGCGGCCGGAATGCAAGTATTTGTCGGCGGCTTATGGGATATTGAGGCTCAGGTTCGAGTCAGGCGGAGCTTCTGACGCCGACGGGCGGTCGACTTGACAGCATCCGCCGGCGGGCTTACCATTATGGAATTCTGGTATAAAAAGATGACTTTTCAACAGGAGCGGATATGGCCACATCGGAAAAAAGCTGGCAAAGCCGGATGAGCAAGGGGCAGGATGAACTGGCGGCGGCGTTTGTCGAATCGCTTAGCATCGATGTGCGCCTGGCTAAGTATGATCTTGCCGGCAGCATCGCCCATGCCCAAATGCTCGCCGACCGCAAACTCATCAGCCGGGACGATTTTCGCCTGATTAAACAGGGCTTGACCGATATCGCCGCCGAACTTGACGCCGGGAAACTTATTTTCGACAAAACGTTCGAAGATATTCATATGGCCGTAGAGGCGGCGCTCATTGACCGCATCGGCGAGGCGGGCAAAAAGCTGCATACCGGCCGGAGCCGCAACGATCAGGTGGCGCTGGATATGCGGCTGTGGATGCGGGACGAAATCGCCACTCTGGATGAACGGCTCCTCCTGGTGCAGCACGAACTGGTGCATCTGGCGCAAAAACAGGGCGGCGTAGTCATGCCCGCTTATACGCATCTGCAGCGCGCCCAACCGGTGGTCAGCGGTCATTATGTGCTGGCGTTTGCGGAAATGCTTCAGCGCGACCGGGAGCGGCTCTCCGACGCCGCTCGCCGGGTGAACATTTGTCCGCTGGGCAGCGGGGCGGTGGCCGGCAGTACGCTGGAACTGGACCGCCGGGCGACAGCGGCGCTGCTGGGCTTTGCCGATATTACCCGCAACAGCATCGACAGCACCGCCGACCGGGATTTTTGTATCGAGTTTGTTTTTGTCTGCGCGATGATCGCCCAGCATCTTTCGCGGCTGGCGGAGGATTGGATTATTTTCTCGTCGCAGGAATTCGGCTTTGTCCGCATTGACGATGCTTTTTGCACCGGCAGCAGCATGATGCCGCAAAAACGCAATCCTGATATGCTCGAACTTATTCGTGGGCGCTGCGGCGGCGTGTATGGCAATCTCATGGCGCTATTGACGATGATGAAAGGATTGCCGCTGGCGTATGGCCGCGACATGCAGGAGGATAAAAAACAGGTATTCGATGCTGCTGATGTAGTGGCGGCGTGCCTGGCGATGACGGCGGCGATTGTCAGGAATACCACGTTTAACGCCGACCGCATCAGCCAGGGTCTGGATGAAGGTTTTGCCGACGCGACGGCGCTGGCGGAATATCTCGTCGGCAAAGGCGTGCCGTTCCGCACCGCCCATCAGGTGGTCGGCCGGTTGGTCGCCCAGTGCGAACAGGCCGATTGCACGCTGGCGCAACTGCCGCTGGCAACGATGCAGCAGGCCTGCGGAGAAATTGATAAACAGGTTTATGAGCATCTGACGGCCGCAAAGGTCGCCGCCCGTTATGCCACCGAAGGCGCCGGGGGCGAAAAACAATTACATCAGCAGCTTGCCTTCTGGAAAAAACAGCTTTCAGAATACGAAAGTAAATAATCCCATGAGCCATCACGAATTTGAATTTATCGACTGGCTGATGCAGTGTTTTTCCTCGACGGGGCGCGATATCACGCGCGGCATCGGCGACGATATGGCCGTGATGGTTGTGGGCGGCGAGCAGGTGCTGATGACTACGGATGTGCTGCTGGAAGGCGTGCATTTTGATTTAGCGCACGCGACGCCGCGGCAGATAGGCTACAAAGCAATGGCGTGCAACCTCAGTGATTGCGCCGCCATGGCCGCCCGCCCGTGGTGTGCGGTCGTGGGCGCCGCCATACCCAAAAGCTGGACCCTGGACCAGGCGCGGGAATTGACCCAGGGGATGCAGCAGGCCGCCCAAACGTTCGATTGCCCGCTGGTCGGCGGCGACACCACCAGTTGGCCCCACGGGCTGGTCGTCAATATCGCCATGTTGGCGCGGGCGGAGGGCATTGCACCGGTTTATCGCTCCGGCGCTGAGGTGGGCGATGCGATATTCGTGACGGGCGAACTGGGCGGGTCGCTGGCGGGGCGGCATCTGGAATTTGTGCCGCGCGTCCATGAGGCCCGGCGTTTGGCCAAACAGGTGCATTTGCACGCCATGATTGACGTGAGCGACGGCCTGGCCAGTGACCTGGGGCATATTTGCCGCCTCAGTCGCGTAGGCGCGATACTGGACAAAAGCGCCATACCGATCAGTGCCGCCGCACAGGCTTCTGTTGACCCGCTCAAGGCGGCGATGACCGATGGCGAAGATTTTGAATTGCTTTTTACCGTTAGCGTCAAAGACGCGCAGCGATTGTCGTCCGGCCATTTTGAAGAAAACTTTGTCCGGCTGACCCGCATCGGCGAAATCGTCGCCCGCGATGAGATTACCGGTTCCGGTGAAATTCTTTTACGCGGCGAAACCGGCCAAACCGAACTTCTAACCTATAAAGGCTGGGAACATCACTGGGGAGAATAAGCGTATTGAGTGTATTAAGGGTTTGATAGTGTCTCGGATAAGTTTAACAAACAAAGTCCTGGATCATGTAAATGGCTGACTTCATTAAAGCAACTTTAGCAACAAAACCAGTTCGTTATCGACTCTACGTGGATGAATCGGGTGATCATACCTATAATTTACTTGAAGAGCCGGCGCATCGATATCTGGCCCTGTTAGGGGTGTGGTTTCGTCAGGCGGATGATTACGTGGCGTTTGCGGATAATTTGGAGCAATTCAAACGCGACATTTTTGGTCCTCGACCAGACAAGCCCGTCGTATTGCATCGTTCCGATATTATTAACCGCAAAGGACCATTTGGCTTGCTCTGCCAGCCGGAAATTCGCCGTCGTTTTGATGAAGGATTGTTGAGGGTAATCGCGCTGGCTCGTTTCGGAATGACATGCGTTATTATCGACAAGCAACTTCATTATAAACGTTACTCCAGCTCCTTTCATCCTTATCACTATTGTCTGGCGTCGTTGTTGGATCGATTCAGTGGTTGGCTGAATTATAAAAATGTCGTGGGCGATGTGATGGCGGAAGCGCGCGGTCGAGAAGAAGATTTACAATTACGCCAGGCGTACCGACGAGTGTATGAAAGCGGAACATCGATGTTCAGTCACGAACAGCATCAACGAGCATTAACCAGTCGGGATATAAAGATCCAAAATAAGCGGGCGAATATCGCCGGGCTTCAATTGGCGGATATACTGGCGTATCCGATTAAACAAGCCTGCCTTGTGGAAAAAGGATTCATCAACGACCCAGGGGATGTATTTGGTGCGCAAATCGTTCGTTTAACGGGAGATAAATTCAATAATCACGAAGGAACGGGAAAAGTGGATGGCTACGGTAAAGTATGGCTATAAAATGAAAAAGCCCCTTCCGGGGCTATTTTCACGCCGACCCTTACGGGTCGTCCCACTGCGGCAATGCCGCATTACATAACAGTATATCATAAATATCGGAAAAAGCAAAAACAGATAGTAAATTTTTCGAGGTTGATTATAATACGTCCCAATAAAGCGTGCATATAATTGTTTATATTGCAAATGGTTATGTTTATTAACGGGATGCCTTGGCATCCAACGCAAGGGCATATAACTTCTGTGGCAACCACCCAAGAAATCATCAGTTCCAGCGTATCGGAGACGATGGCGCTGGGTGAGCGCATCGGCCGGAACTTGCGGGGCGGTGAAGTACTGGCCCTGGTGGGCGAACTGGGGACGGGCAAGACCCACCTTATTAAAGGTCTGGCGCATGGGCTGGATGTGGCGGCCGCCTATGACGTTACAAGTCCAACATTTACTCTGGTGAACGAGTTGCCGGGCCGATTGATGTTATATCACATCGACGCCTATCGGCTGGACGAACCCAGGCAGCTCGAAGCGCTGGGTTTCGATGAATTTTGTCGCCCCGAAGCGGTGGTTGTGGTGGAGTGGGCCGACAGAGTGTGGGGGCTTTTAACGGATTATAATCCGATTCGCCTGCGACTCGAACACGTCGCGCAGGAACAGCGGCGGATTATTATGGAAAACATCCCTAATTACCTTTTATGGGAGGGCACTACATGAAATGCTCGAAGACATGGCAGAGGGTGATTTTTTTATGGGTTTTGGCGGCGGTATTTCCGTTAGAGCGGATTGGGGCCGCCGATGCACCCGTGAAAGTCAAGGTGCATAAGGAACTCATTCGCCTGCAGGTCGGCGAGTCAGGCCAGGTGCAGGTCATCGGCTCCGCCGGCGCCATCGAAGCTACGGCCGCAGTGCGGGCCTACCTGCGCCGCGAAGACACCGAGGAAAAGCAAACGTTTGATGTGGCCGCCGATGGCAGTTTTCAGGCTGCGATTTCCGCTCCGGCCGGGGACAAGCTCCGGGTGTATGCTCAGGCCGGCGATAAGACCAGCTATGGCACATTCACGGTTCCCGCTGTTTCCTCGCAAACGTCGGCTCCCCAACCACCGTCCTTGGCGTCTTTACCGGCCGTAAATGCAACGCCTCCTGCACAACTATCTGTTCCGGAAGTAGTTGTGACGCCGGAGCCTGCTCTGGAAGATATCGAAGCCCTGGGCCTGGACCCGGTAAAACTGCGCCGGGAGCTAATCAAAGCACATCAGGAAAATATCCGTTTACGACGAGAATTGCAGCGCGTCCGGCAGCAATTGCAACAGTTACAGAATTCTATCGCCCGGCTTTTAGAGGATTCATCATCGGTCACTTCTGCGGTTGCAACACCCGGGGATGTTTCCTCTTCAGCAGAAAAGTAAAGGAAAGCAAGGTTATAGAAACCTAATTGGGTGACTATTATAACCGTAAAGATGGATTTTACTTGACCGGCATAGGCACACTTATAGAATGTGGGGTTTTTCCGAGGGAGAGGCGTTTTGGACGCCGCGTGTAAGTAAAGAGCCGTTGTTTGGCCGAGGTTTTTTTGATTAATTGCGGCCAGAAATTAGCTTAACTTGCTCCCCGGACAGGAGTTAGCATTGAACGAAGCAATTGCCAAATCACAAGCCCTGATTGAGGCCCTGGCGTACATCCGGCGTTTCCGCGACAAGGTGGTGGTCGTTAAACTGGGCGGTTCACTTATGGAAACCGACACCAGCCAGCGGGAATTGCTCACCGATGTGGCCTTTATGGCGACGGTGGGGATCAGGCCGGTGCTGGTGCATGGCGGGGGCAAACGCATCAGTGCGGCCATGGAGAAGTCCGGCATTGAGCCGCAGTTTGTGCAGGGAAGGCGTTATACCGATGAGCGAACCCTCAAAATTGTCGAACACGTCTTGGCCGCGGAGATTAACCGGGATATCGTCGCCACCCTTAACGATCTGGGCTGCTCGGCGATGGGGCTGCACAGCCTCAGCAGTTGCGTGCTTCAGGCCGAACAGATTCGGCTCGACGGACCGGAAGGGCGAAAAATTGACATCGGCCTGGTCGGCAATGTGACATCGGTGAATGGCAAACTCCTCGAAGCTCTTTGCCAGACGGGTATGATACCGGTTATCGCTCCTATTGCGCTGGATCGCAACGGCGGCAAACTGAACATCAACGCCGATACCGCGGCGGGTATGGTGGCCGGCGCCATCCAGGCGGAAAAACTGGTGATGATGAGCGATACGCACGGCATTCGCCGGGACAAAAACAATCCTGACAGCCGCATCAGCGCCGCCAGTGAAGTCGAAATCGAACAGATGATCGCCGAGGGCATCATCGAAGGCGGCATGTTGCCGAAGGTCGAGGCCTGCCTGACCGCATTAAAAGCAGGCGTGGGGCGGACGCATATTATTGACGGCAGCTTTCCTCATGCCCTGCTGCTGGAAATATATACCGACAAGGGTGTCGGAACCCTGATTACACGGGAACAGAGAAAACAAAAACGTTCATAAAACGCCGGCGCTATTCATAACGGAAAAGCGGTGACGACGTTAGACGATGAAGGTGTTGCCATGGTTACAACAGCGGACGTACTGGATCAGTTTAAGAATTATGTTATTGCTAATTACAACCGGCTCAACCAGGTTATCGTCAGGGGCGAAGGCTGCCGTTTGTGGGACGCCGAAGGCAAGGAATATCTCGATATGTTCCCCGGCTGGGCGACGAGCATCATCGGCCACTGTCATCCGAAAGTGGTCGAGGCGATTCGCCATCAGGCCGGCGAACTGATTCATATCGACAATACCTTTTATAATGTGCTGCAGGGACAACTGGCGCAGAAGCTCAGCGAAATTTCCTTCGGCGGCAAGTGCTTTTTCTGCAACAGCGGCGCCGAAGCCAACGAAGGCGCCATGAAGCTGGCCCGCCGCCACACCGCCAAAAATAAATACAAAATTATCACCGCCGAGGGCGGTTTTCACGGCCGAACGTTCGCCGCCATGACCGCCACCGCGCAGCCCAAGTATCATCAGGGCTTTTTGCCGCTGCTGCCGGGTTTTGTGTATGTTCCCTTTAATGATATTAACGCGCTCAAAGACGCATTCGATGAGGAGGTCGCGGCCGTACTGCTGGAGCCGATTCAGGGCGAAGGAGGCATTAACGTCGCCGATGCGGCCTATTTGCAGGCGGTGCGCGATTTGTGCGACAAATTCGGCGCGATGGCGATTTGGGATGAAGTCCAGTGCGGCATGGGGCGGACCGGCAAGTGGTTTGGTTACCAGACAACCGGGGTGGAGCCGGATATTATGACGCTGGCCAAAGGGTTGGGCGGCGGCGTCGCTATTGGGGCGTTCGTAGCGCGTTCCGATGTTGCGGCGTCGCTGGTTCCCGGCACGCACGCCAGCACGTTTGGCGGCAATCCTCTGGCCTGTGCGGCGGGCCTGGCGACCATTGCGGCCATCGAAGAGGAAAACATGCTTGCCAGCGTGGCGGTGATGAGCGGTGTTATCAGGGAAAAACTCAATAACCTGGCGGCCAAATATCCCGTGATTAATCATGTGCGCGGTGTGGGCCTGATGCTGGGCATTCAACTCAACGCCCCGGGCGCCGATATTGTGGCCCGCTGCTGGGCGAAAGGATTGCGCATCAATTGCACGCATGAAACCGTGCTGCGTTTTATGCCGCCGTTAAACGTGAAAATGCAGGATATCGATCGGGCGATTGCCATCATGGATGAGGCTTTGGCTGAAAGCAGCGGAGGTGCGTCATCATGACGTTAAGGCACTTTCTGGAATTGCGTGAATATACCGCGGCGGAATTGGCCGATATGCTCAAGCTGTCGGTGGAACTAAAAACCGCCGCCAAAAACGGCACGCTCCGCCGTTGCCTGGAGGGTAAAACGGCCGCACTGCTGTTCGAGAAACCCAGCAGCCGCACGCGGGTCAGTTTTCAGGTGGCGCTGGCCCAACTGGGCGCTGCGGCGATTTACCTCCGCCCCGAAGATATCGGCGGTCTGGGAAAACGCGATCCCATTAAAGACCTCATGCGCGTGCTCAACGGCTACGTCGATGTGGTGATCGCGCGGGTATTCGAGCATAGCGCTCTGGTCGAAATGACCCAATATGCCGTTATGCCGGTCATCAACGCGCTGTCCGACAAGGCCCATCCCTGTCAGGCGATGGCGGATGTGATGACGATTCAGGAGCATTGCGGGCGTTTGCAGGGGATAACCGTGGCGTATGTCGGCGACGGCAATAATGTCGCGGTATC
The DNA here is from genome assembly GCA_964578395.1 of uncultured Pirellulales bacterium. GTDB lineage: Bacteria > Planctomycetota > Phycisphaerae > Sedimentisphaerales > SM23-30 > JAFGBA01. The sequence continues at coordinate 6,946 of CAZOCV010000053.1, read as the reverse complement.
TCTGGCGGTGGCCTGTGCCCGTTTTGGAATGAACCTGCGAATAGCGTCCCCGTCGGGTTATGAAGCTCCGGCGTTTTTGTTCGACGGACTGGCGCAGGAAAAACTCAGCGACCGCGTCACGCAGTTGCACGATCCCCGCGACGCCGTGCGTGACGCCGATGTGGTTTATACGGACACCTGGGTCAGCATGGGCCAGGAAGCTGAAAAACAGCAGCGTCTCCAGATTTTTGCCGGTTATCAGGTGAATGCCGAACTGCTCAAGGGCGCTCGTCCGAACGTTAAGGTGATGCACTGCCTGCCGGCCTATCGCGGCCTGGAAATCACCGATGAGGTGATTGAATCCCACGCCAAAGTTATTTTCGATCAGGCCGAAAACCGGCTGCACTTCCAGCGGGGCCTGCTGGCGTATTTATTCCGTTCATAATCATCGTTTGCAGATAGTGAGTATTGCATGACCATGCCTCCAGCAAAAAAACGCTCGCGCACGCAGCTTCGTCCGCTGCGTATTCGCCGCCACTTTACCAAAGCGGCGCCCGGCTCGGTCCTGATTGAAATGGGCCATACGCAGGTCTTATGCACCGCCAGTTGGGAGTCGGGCGTTCCCGCCTGGCGTAAAGACAGCGGCCTGGGCTGGGTTACGGCCGAATACAGTATGTTGCCCGCCAGCACCGCGCCGCGCAAATCCCGGCCCCGCAACGGCCACACCGACAGCCGTGGTTTGGAAATCCAGCGGCTCATCGGGCGAACCTTGCGCGCCGCCGTGGATTTCGCCGCCCTGGGAGAAAATTCCATTTTCCTCGATTGCGATGTGATTCAGGCTGACGGCGGCACACGCACCGCGGCCATTAACGGCAGCTTCATCGCCCTGACTGACGCCGTGCATTACGCCCTGAAAAATAAATTGATTACGAAAAATCCTGTTATCCGGCGCATTGCCGCGGTCAGCGTCGGCATTGTTAAGGGTAAAGCCGTTCTGGACCTCGATTACGATATGGACAGCTCCGCCGACGTGGACATGAACGTCGCCATGACCGAGGCCGGACAGCTTGTCGAGGTCCAGGGTTCGGCTGAAAAAGAGCCTTTTACCCGCGAACAACTGGATCAGTTGCTAATTTTTGCCCGGCGGGGCATAAAACAGATTTTTCGGGTGTACGATAAGGTCCTGAAGTGTTAAAGTAAGTTTATGGCCGCGACGACCCGGCGAAAACCGAAATAATTGTAGGGAAAATGAAATCCCGCCGGCAAACAGCGGCAATACCGAAGACGCATGAAGCATCATCTTACTGAACTGGTGTTGGCCACGACCAACCTTGGCAAGCTGAAAGAATTGCAGCAAATGCTTTTCGGCCAGGGTGTCATCGTGCGGGGGTTGGCGGAATTTCCCGTTTTGCCGCCGGCCCCGGAGGATGCCGACACCTTCCGTGAGAATGCCCGCTGCAAGTCATTATATTATGCCGGACTATTGAAGGATAAAACCGTGCTGGCCGATGACAGCGGCCTGGAAGTCGATGCTCTCCAGGGTGCTCCGGGGGTCCATTCTTCCCGTTTTGCCGCGTGCAGCAGCCCCGACCGCGCTCAGCGCGACGCCGCCAATAATGCCTTATTGCTCCAACGATTGAGGGGCATCCCCCAGGAAAAACGCACCGCCCGGTTTCGCTGCTGCCTGTGTTTGTCGCAGCGCGATAACGTGCTGGCGGAGTTTGACGGAACGGTCGAAGGCATGATTGCCGAGGAGCCGTTCGGCGAAAATGGATTCGGCTATGATCCGCTTTTTTACCTGCCCCGGCGCGAATGCACCATTGCCCAGTTGGATGCGCCTCAAAAAAATCTTATTTCCCATCGTGGTCAGGCGCTGGCGAAATTCGTGCTCTGGCTGAATAGTGACGCAAATTGAGGATGACATTTTAAGGAGAAATATAAATGGTTCCACATGAAGTATTTTTTACGCGCGGTGTCGGCCGACATGTTCATCGCTTGCAGTCGTTTGAGCTGGCGCTGCGCAATGCGGGTATTGCGTTTTGCAATTTGGTGACGGTCAGCAGTATTTTCCCGGCCGGATGTAAAATTATCAGCCGCGCCAAAGGAATTTCCAAACTGCGGCCCGGCGAATTGACCTATTGCGTCATGGCCCGCTCGGACACGGATGAACCCAGCCGCCGCATTTGCGCCGGTGTGGGTCTGGCTGTTCCGGCGGTCGGCGACCACTACGGTTATATTTCCGAACATCATGGCTACGGCATGAATCGCCAGCAATGCGGGGATCTCGTGGAAGATATGGCCGCGACCATGCTGGCGACCACGCTGGGCATCGAGTTCGACCCCGACAAGGCGTATGATGAACGCAAGGAAATATATCGCATGAGCGGCAAAATAGTGCGAACCCGCGCCGAAGTACAAACTGCCGAAGGTGACGAAAAAGGCCATTGGACCACGGTTATGACCGCCGCGGTGTTTGTGCCCGTGCGATGAATTCTCCATTATCTCAGCCCGGTTTTCTTGAACCTGATGGTCGTGCCGCCTCGGTCGATGCAGCGCACTTTGTCATCCTGCCGGCCGGCCTGGAGGCGACCACCAGCTACGGCCATGGCTGCGCTTATGGCCCGGAAGCGATACTCGCCGCATCGGAGCAATTAGAGCTTTTTGATGAAGAACTCCGCAGCGAGCCTTTTGCGGCCGGAGTATTTACGGCGCCGCCGCTGCATTTTCAGAACGTTACGCCGGATGCGGCCCAGACCATCCTTTATCAGGCCGCCCGGCCCTGGTTTGGGGCCGGTAAATGCCTCATTTCTCTCGGCGGTGAACATGCCGTGTCCGCCGGTTTGGTGCGCGCGGCTCGTGATAGTTATTCCGATGTGAGTGTGCTGCAATTTGATGCTCATAGCGACCTGCGCGACAGTTACGAGGGAAGCAAATTCAGCCATGCCAGCGTTATGCGGCGAATTCATGATATGGGTGTGCCTTTTATGTCCGTAGGCATCCGCAGTTTTTCCCGCGCTGAATACGAATTCATGGCCGAACATGCCATTAAACCCGTTACGCCGCACGATGTGGCGGAAAACCTCCAGGCGGTTATCGAACGGTTGTTATCGCAATTGACCGACAAAGTTTATATCACCTTTGATATCGATGCCATTGATCCCGCCGCAGCACCCGGAACCGGTACGCCCGAACCCGGCGGGCTGCATTACCCCGATGTTTTAGAAATTTTGCGGGCTGTTTGCCGGGAAAAACAGCTTATCGGGGCGGACATCGTCGAAGTAATGCCCATTCCCGGCCAAAACGTGACCGAATTTCTTGCCGCACGTTTGGTTTACAAGCTTATCGGCTACAGTCATACTCGTTAACCTCCGCCATAACAGGCACTTACAAATTCATCTCGTTTTTGCTGTTTTTCTCGCTTCGTCATTTGTGCCGGTCCGTTTCCCGGAGTATAATGTTATATGTAAGGTTGTAGCGATATCGGCTCATGGGAGATATGACTATGAGTAAGAGATGTTTCCTTTCGTGCATTATCGTGGTATTGGTGGGGAGTTTATGCCGGGCACAAAGTAATCCCCAGCCGACGGTGAAACCTCAAGCGTCTTCTGAATCAATCCAGACGAATTCCGTTTCTCCGACGCCTTCAACGTCCGTTGCGGAACCTGCGCCGGCGGCGGCCGACGCGGAGGTTTCGCAAAATACTCCTGCACCGCCGCCACTGACGCCATCGCTAAGCCAACAGCGCAGATGGGCCATTCGCCAGCGCTTTGCATTGCCGGGCAAACAGGCGGCACAAAAAACGGTCGTTGAAAAAAGTCCCCTCGTTAGCGCGACTCAAAGTCAGCAGCCTGCTGCTTTGCCAAATCCGCAGACGGTATCTTCGGCGATAACTCAGGCGGCGACGACAACGGCGGCGGCGAATCGGGAGGATAATAACGTTTCCCGTTCTGTATATACTGCAACTTCGCGTCAGAACGTGACCATGCCGCGGCAAGGTTTATATCAGCAGGTTCAATACGCGCCGAACACCGGTCGAAGCCAAGGGAGCGGCGGTTATAACAGAATGGGTGCGGCCGATCGGCGCAGCGGGAATGCTGGTTATGGCAATCGTTCTTCCGGCGGCGCCCGGCAAAATTCCCGAATGGGCGGCCAAACCGGCAG
>CAZOCV010000053.1:0-2706 GCA_964578395.1 uncultured Pirellulales bacterium | reverse complement strand
CGGCGGCTATGAAGACCGCCAATACCGCGCTGAGCGGCTTATCGGCATCATCAGGAGCACGGTTGCCCCTGATTCCTGGGCCGATACCCAACAAAACGCCGCCATCCAGCGAAATCGCCAATAAGTTATAGCGGGTGAAATTCTCACCTGCGGAAAATCCGTGCTTTCGCGGCGCAGCGGCCATTGCCTGTCAGCGGCTCACGCGGGCATTTCCCTTCCAGATGCTCCAAACCTGCTCTTCATCGGCCGGTTGTGCATAGTCGGTCAGGAAAGTTGTCGCCAATGCTCCGCTGGCCCAGCCGAACTGAATCCATTGCTCCGGCTGCCAGCCCTTCAGAATGCCATAAAGCAGACCGCCAACGAAGCCATCCCCGCCGCCGATTCGGTCCAATACGGCAATTTCCCGCGGCTCGGCGATATGCCAGCGGTCTCCCTCGGCCATAATCGCGCCCCAAAGGTGGCAGTGAACATTAATCACTTCGCGCAGCGTGGTGGCGAAAACGCTGGTATTGGGAAAGGCCTGTTTGACCCGTTTTATCATGCCCTGGAAGCTTTCACATTTGGACCCAAGCCCTTTGCCCCCGACTTCGGGACCTTCGATGCCCAGGCAAAGCTGGAAATCTTCCTCGTTGCCCACCAGAATATCTGAGATGGACGCGATTTGTTTGAATAGTTCATGCAGTTCTTTTTCACGGTTTTTCCAGAACGAAGCCCGATGGTTCAAATCAAAGGATATGCGAGTATTATACTTTTTCGCGGCTTTGGCCAGTTCCAGACAAAACGTTCCCGTTTCCGGCGACAGGGCGGCGATCAGGCCCGACAAGTGCATCACTTGCACACCTTCGCGGCCGAAGATGCGTTCCAGGTCGAAATTTTTCACATTTAGCAGTCGGCCGACTTCGCCGGCGCGGTCATTATACACGCGCGGCCCGCGGGAGCCGCTGCCGCTGTCGGCCAGATTGAACTGATGCCGGTAGCCCCACGGCCCGCCCTGTTCGACGTCCATCGCTTCCACGTCAATATGGCGACTGGCCAGATTGTCCCGGATGAACCGGGAAATCGGGCTGCCTTTAACGAACGCGGTCAGCACTTTTACCGGCAAGCCCAGATAGGAGGAAATGCTCGCGACGTTGCTTTCGGCGCTGGTGGCCTGCATCATAAACGTATCGCCGCAGTACATCGGCTGGCTGTGGGCAGCCGTCAAACGCACTCCCATGCTCGTGGGGACAAGTAAGGCGTAATTACAATTATTGCGAAGTTCCAGACTCATATCATTTTCCTTATTTTCTTATTCCATATACCTTCATGTAAAATACCGATGACGCATGATAATACGGAATTGGGCTACAGGCAACAAAATACCGGATTCGGTTGGGTTTGGCGTTTCCATGCCGTAGCGGGAAAGCACCTGCTGTGCGGCGGCCGGGAAATGCTTTTGTGCTAATCCTTATTCGATAATATGCAGCCAGTCCCTGAAAAGAAATTCCATTCGGCCGGCCAGTAACGCGATGCGCCCCATGACCGTATAGCCAAAACCCGCCCCGAAGGTAATCATCAGCACCCAGATGCCCACCCGCGAGGCCTTGCCGAAAAGTCCTTTATGCTCCTTGGAAAAGAAGAAGTAAATTAGGGCCGTGAGGACGCCGATAACGCTTACGCACGCCGACAGGCTCATACGCAGGGCCTTGGCGTCAAACTGGCCGTTATGCAGTACGGCCAGAGGCACGATGGTGTTGTTAATCTGGCTGATGAAATCGCTGGATAGATATCCGATAAAACGCAATCCGGCCGTCGTCCCGATGATAAACGCCAAAGGCCAGCGGCTAATCCAGCCGCCCTTGGGCAACAGGCGCATCAGCAGCATGATGCCTAAAATCAGCGGAACGAAATAAAAATACCAGTATTTTCGAGATTCATCAACCGGCAGGTCCGGCATAAAGTGCGTTCTCACCAGTTCCGGCGACAATTTTCCCACCAAATTGGGAATCAGCGTTGTCCAGAATCCCACGACAATCCAATACGCCGCGGAAACGCCGATAAACAAATGTTCGGCGAAACGATAAAAGGGATTATCCTGATACAGAAAGCTGAATATGGCCAGCGTGAGAAACGCCGACAGCCACAATCCGAAAACCTCACGCGATTTGAACGGATGGTCCATGCCCCCTGAAGCGGCGTGGAGAAAAACCGCCACGGTGATGACCAGTATCACGACGTATTGTATTATCTTTTTTCGTGTCATAATATGCTTCGCTCCCGTGGCGAGATACCCATAATTTAAAGATTGTTTTTCTTCCGGCGTTTGCGGTCGATAATAAAAGTTATATTGCCGATAACAATCAGCAGGATAATCATCATATGGGCTACGGCCTGAGGTCCCATGCGCAGCAGCCCCAGATAAAGGGTGCTTTTTTCACTGGCGAGTTTTTTTTCATACTCATTCTGCGCGCGGGCCAGTTCGGTTTCCAGTTCCGGGCCGGTGAAATCGGCCTTGAGCTTTTCCTGCTGGGCCAAAAGCCAGCGCTGGCAGCCCTGGCGGTATCTCTGGCTGACCTTTTCGCCATAGGTTAAGCGGAGGAGTTCATCATATTCGGCCGCGCCTTTGATGCCGCCCAGCAGGCCTCTGATTTGTTCCGGATAATATGGGTATAACAGCGGCGCCTGTACCGCCGTACATCCCACCACCATGGGAATGCCGGCCGGATC
>CAZOCV010000052.1:0-18428 GCA_964578395.1 uncultured Pirellulales bacterium | reverse complement strand
GTCAGGCGGGCGAATTGGCGGAACCGTATCGTTTTCTGGTGATTGCGGATTTTCCAACCAATTTCAATGAAGAATCGGCGCGGCGGCTGCGGAGCATAATTAATAGCGGCGCGCGCTGCGGGGTTTATACGCTGATTTTGCGCGATACGCGCCATGAACTGCCGCCGGGCATCAAGGCCGAGGATTTAGCCGGGCGGGGCGTGCGCTTGATATGGCGGCAAGGGGCGTTTGTGTGGGATGATGAAGTGTTTGGCCAGTTTGCTCTGGAGTTGGATGCGCCGCCGGAAGAGCAGTTGCTTACCGCCATTATGCATAACGTTGGCGCAAAATCGCGCGACGCCGGCCGCGTGGAAGTGCCGTTTGAAGTAATTGCGCCAAATGAAAATGAGATATGGTCGCTGGACAGCAGCAGCGACCTGCACGTGCCGCTGGGCCGAACGGGGGCGACGCGGCTGCAATCGCTGCGGCTGGGGTACGGCGTAGCGCAGCATGCGCTGATTGCGGGGAAAACCGGTTCGGGCAAATCCACGCTGCTGCATGTGATGATTACCAATCTGGCGTTATGGTACAGCCCGCGAGAAGTGGAGATGTATCTGATCGACTTCAAACGCGGCGTGGAATTTAAGACCTACGTTACGCATCAACTGCCGCACGCGCGGGCTATCGCTGTGGAAAGCGACCGCGAATTCGGCCTGAGCGTGTTGCAGCGTTTGGATGCCGAAATGGCCCGGCGGGGCGAGTTGTTCCGTCAGGCGGGCGTGCAGGATTTGGCCGGATATCGCCGGGTGACGGGGCAAATTCTGCCGCGGACGGTGTTGATTGTGGATGAATTTCAGGTGTTTTTTACCGAGGATGACAAACTCGCCCAGGATGCCGCGGGGTTGCTCGAACAACTGGTTCGCCAGGGACGTGCCTTTGGCGTGCATGTTTTGCTGGGGTCGCAAACGCTTTCCGGGGCGTCGGGCCTGGCGCGGAGCACGCTGGGCCAAATGGCGGTGCGCATCGCGCTGCAATGTTCGGAGACGGATTCGCACCTTATTCTCGACGATGACAATGTCGCGGCGCGGCTGCTGAACCGGCCGGGCGAAGCAATATACAATGAAACCGGCGGCCGGCCCGAAGGCAACAGTCCCTTCCAGATTTCCTGGCTGAATGAAGATCAGCGGGATAATTATCTCCGGCAGGTTCGACAGCGCTGTGCAAAAATCGATTACGCGCCGCCGCGTCCGGCCATTTTCGAGGGCAACGTTCCGGCCCGGCTGGAGGATAATTATGAATTGGCTCATTGCTGGCAGGCATCCGGAGAGGGCGGGGGGCTGCCGGTGATGTGGCTGGGCGAGCCGGTGGCCATCAAGGAGCCGACGCATATTATTTTGCGCGATCAGAGCGGCGCCGGGGTGCTGATGATCGGCCAGCAGGCGGCGGCAGCGATGGGCATCACCCATGCCATGCTGGTGAGCCTTACGGCGCAACTATCGCCACGGGACATGCGCATCGTGCTGCTGGACGGCACACCGGCGGATGTGCCGTTTGCCGGACGGCTGGAGCAATGGCTGGAAAAGATTCCGCACCCGACGCAGGTTTTCGGCGTCAAGGATGTCGCCGCGCCACTTAACGAATTGAGTGAACTGCTCAAACAGCGGCAGCATCACGATGCTCCGGCAGTGCCGCGGGTTTATCTGGTGGTGTTCGGTTTGCAGCGTTTCCGCGATTTGCGGCTGTCGGAAGATAGCTTCAGTTTCTCTGTTGATGCCGAACCGGCCGCACCCAAACCCGATAAACAGTTCATTGAGATTATCCGCGAAGGTCCGGCCGTAGGCATTCACACGCTGGTCTGGGCCGACAGTATGGCCGCGCTGGAGCGATGCATCGACCGCGCCAGCATGAGAGAATTCGATAATCTGGTGCTATTCCAGATGAGCGCCGCCGATTCGAGCCTGCTGATTGATTCGCCGGCGGCCAACACCCTGGGACCGCATCGGGCGCTGCTTTTCAGTGAAGAACGCGGCACCCTGGAAAAATTCCGCCCCTACGCTCCGCCGGATGAAGACCTCAACGCCCGGCTGCTCGAGCAGGTGCGGCAAAAATGGGCATCGGATTAAAATTTCATCTCGGATAATTTCCAGAGATTGCCGGTCCACTCGAAAACATGCTGGCAGGTGACGCGGTCGGTCGTGAGATGAACGCGGCCGTGGGCGGTCATGTCCGGGGCGATCCAGCCGACGACATAAATTTCACCCGCCACGCTTTTGACGCGATTCTGGGGATTGGTTTCAATCAAAAGTAAATTCCCCTTGGTGATAAAAAAGAGTTGGCCGGGGTCTTCGCCGTTGTCGTCCTTGAAGCGTTTGGTCGCGTCGGTGTTGCCTTCCAGAGTGCCGCCCATCACTTCGTATTTATAGTTATTGTCGGCTTTATAGTTGCCGCTCCAAGCGCCGGCGATAGCGCCATCGGGACCGATGGTCAATTCGATTTTACCGCGGGCATCGCCGTTTTCCTGAGGCTTGATGCGTAAAAACATCGCTTCGGTAAACTGCGGCTGTTGGGGCGAGGGGTCGAACACTTCGGCGCCGGCCGGGCGCGTTTCCCTCGCGCCGCGAATTCGCCAGTCGTCCACCCACGGAAACTCATCGGGGCGGGAAGCCTGCATCGCCTGGGTTTTCCGCGCCGGGCGATAAAAGCTGAAATAGTAAATCATCATACCGATGGCGATAGTGATGAGCAAGCCCAAAAGCAAGCCATACCCGCCCTGACGAGAGAAACCGACCTTCCGCGACATCCACGTTCGTTCCAACATACATTTCATAGCGTTACCCCTTTCTGGTGAAAAATAGAATAAAGTCCTCGTACTATACCCATGATGTATGGGGCGAACAAGAGAAAAATTTTAAAAAAGCAGACCGGCGGCCGGGTCAGGAGTGTGTCACGACGGGGGGAACCAGAAAATTGGCCGCGCCGGTGAAAATCATCTGGGCGGCGAGGGCGGCAAGAATCAGGCCCGTGAACTTGACCAGCACCATGATGCGTTTGACGCCCAGCAATCGTTCGATGAGGGAACTGAGCAGCAACACCACGCCCAGGCAGATAATCGCCGTCGCCAGGGCGGCGCAGCCCAGCAGTTTTTTGTCGGAGGTGTCCATGTCGGCGCTGATGACCAGCAACGTTCCGATGACGGCCGGGCCGACGACAATGGGCATGGCCAGCGGCACGACGGCGATATCGTCATCTCCGTTGCCGTTGGAGGTCGTGGGGGCCTTGCTGCGCACCAGCTCCACGGCCGATAAAAACAACAGTGCCCCCGCCCCGATGCGGAAAGCGTCCAGGGTGATGTTAAAAATTTTAAAAATGATGTCACCCAGAAAATACGCCCCGAAACAGAAGATCGTTACCGCCGCCAGCATTCGATAGGCCAGTCGCCGCCGCTGCGGCTGGCTGTAACCGGGCGTCATACTCAAAAACATCGATAATACGAAAAACGGTGTAAAAATGAAGAATATCCGCATCCACACCGCAATAAACAGATTTAAGGGACTTTCCATAATCTTACCTTTAATATCATTCTGGCGGCTACACACGATAACCGCGGCTATGGTCCTGTCAATGATATTTCAGGCCGGAAAGTCTCTTATTCATTTATTTTCGCGGTTCATCAGATGCTCGTCCAGGGCCTGGGCGGCCTGCCGACCGAGGTTGATGGCATGGACCACCAGGCTGGCGCCGCGCAGGGCGTCGCCGGCGGCAAAAACGCCCGCTGTCGAAGCCTGGAACGCAGCATTCACTTTGATGTTGCCGCGGCTGTCCAGTTCCAGGCCCAGGTCTTTCACCAAAGGCCCGTGCTCGACATGCAAAAAGCCCATCGCCAGCAGCACCAGATCCGCGGGCAGTTCGAATTCCGTACCCGGCAGTTCCTTGAATGATGATCGCCCGGCCGCATCCGGCTCTGACCATTCCAGCCGCACGCCGCGCCATGTGCGGACGCCGCCGTTTTCACCCCGGAATTCTTTGGTGAGAACGGACCACATCCGTTCGCAGCCTTCATCGTGGCTGCTGCTGGTGCGCAGGGTTTGCGGCCATTGCGGCCAGGGGTTGGCGATGGGCCGGTCCCGTGGCGGCTGGGGCAGCAGTTCGATTTGGGTGACGCTTTTGGCGCCCTGACGGTTACTGGTGCCGACGCAGTCGCTGCCGGTATCGCCGCCGCCGATAACCACCACATGTTTGCCGCGAGCGGAAATGTCCGCCGCCGAGTCGATGGCGTCGCCGGCGATACGGCGATTTTGCTGAGTCAGAAAATCCATGGCGAAATGCACACCGGCGAGATGACGGCCGGGGACCTCCAAATCACGCGGCGTCCACGCGCCGGTGGTAATAAGAATCGCATCAAAAGACCGCTGCAGATACCCCGCCGATATATCGACGCCGGCGTTGACGCTGGTTTCAAACCGCACGCCCTCGGCTTTCATCTGGTTGATGCGGCGGTCGAGGATAAGTTTTTCCAGTTTGAAATCAGGAATGCCATAGCGCAGAATACCGCCGATGCGATCCTGTTTTTCAAAGACAACGACATCATGGCCCAGCCGCGCTAACTGCTGCGCTGCGGCCAGACCTGCCGGGCCGGAGCCGATAACGGCGACTTTTTTCCCGGTTTTTTCCGCGGGGGATTCCGGCTGAATCCAGCCTTCCTTCCAGCCGCGTTCGACGATTTGCAGTTCCAGGTGGCGAATCGTCACCGCCGGGGTGTTGATGCTCAGGGTGCAGGATGATTCGCATGGGGCCGGGCAGATGCGGCCGGTAATTTCCGGAAAATTATTCGTGGAATGCAATATCTCCAGCGCCCTCCGCCACTGGCCGTGATAGACCATTTCGTTGAAATCCGGGATGCGGTTATGCAGCGGGCAGCCGAAGGTATGGCACGAGGGGATGCCGCAATCCATGCACCGGGCGGCCTGCTGAGAGATTTCTTCGAGGCTCAGCGGCTGTTCGATTTCGCGGTAGTCGCCCAGCCGTTGTTCGACGGGCCGCCGGGATGGGTCCCGCCGGTCAAATTCCATAAAGCCGGTGGGTTTACCCATGATACACCTCCTCGGTCGCGCTGACGGTTTCATCATCGGCATGCACCTGCTGGCCCATGCGCTCCAGGGCCTTGCGATAATCAATCGGCATGACCTTGACGAACAGCGGCAGATGCGTCGCCCAGTTGTCGAGAATCATTTTGGCCCGCTCGCTGGCGGTGAAATGGTAATGGCGTTCAATAAGCTGCCGCAGTCGGTGCTTATCCTCCTCGCTCCAGACGCTTTCCAGATCGACCATGTCCAGGTTGCAGCGCGTGTCGAAAAGTTCGGTCTCGTCGTACACGTAAGCGATGCCGCCGGACATGCCCGCCGCGAAATTCACCCCCGTCGCGCCCAGCACCACCACCACGCCGCCGGTCATGTATTCGCAGCCGTGATCGCCCAGTCCTTCAACCACCGCCGCGGCGCCGCTGTTGCGGATGCCGAATCGCTCGCCGGCCATGCCGTTGATAAACACCTCGCCGCCTGTCGCGCCGTAGAGCACCACGTTGCCGACGATGATATTATCATGCGGCCGGAACCGAACGCCGCTGGGCGGCGTGAGAATAATGCGTCCGCCGCCCATGCCCTTGCCCAGGTAGTCGTTGGCGTCACCTTTGAGAACAATAGTTACGCCCGGCGCTAAAAACGCCCCCAGGCTCTGCCCCGCCGAACCGTGCAGGACCAGGGTAAGGGTGTCATCCGGCAGACCCGCGGCCCCGTACCGCCGGACAATTTCGCCCGAGAGAATCGTACCTACCGTGCGATGGACATTACGGATGGGCCGCTCGATGGTGATGGGGGTTTTATTTTCCAGGGCCGGCTGTGCCTGCCGCAGAAGGTCGTAATCCAGGGCCTTGTCCAGTTCGTGATTCTGCGGGCGTGTGCAGCGCACCGGGTGGGTGTTATCGGCGGGCCGGGCGAGAATTCCCGAAAAATCCAGCCGCGATGCGTTGGGATGCGCCAGAGTCGGGTCTTGTTCAAGCCTGTCCACCCGGCCGACCATCTCCTCGACCGTGCGAAAACCCAGTTGCGCCATGTATTCACGCAGGTCTTGGGCCATGAACCGCAGGAATCGCTCCACGTATTCCGGTTTGCCGGTAAAGCGGCAGCGCAGGCTCTCATCTTGTGTGGCGATGCCGACCGGGCAGGTATTCAGGTGGCATTTGCGCATCATCACGCAGCCTAAGGACACCAGCACCGTGGTGCCGAAGCCGAATTCCTCCGCACCCAGCAGGCAGGCAACGGCCAGATCGCGGCCGGTTTTTAACTGGCCGTCCACCTGCACGCGAATACGGTCGCGGAGGTGATTGTTGATGAGCGTTTGCTGGGTTTCCGCCAGGCCCAGCTCCCAGGGCAGGCCGCAATGTTTGATGCTGGTCAGCGGGCTGGCGCCGGTGCCGCCGTCGTAGCCGCTGATAAGCACCATATCCGCACGGGCCTTGGCCACGCCGGAGGCGATGGTGCCCACGCCCACCGCCGACACCAGCTTCACCGAGACGCGGGCGCGCGGGTTGCCGTTTTTCAGGTCGTAAATCAACTGGGCCAGATCTTCAATCGAATAAATATCGTGGTGCGGCGGCGGCGAGATAAGCGTTACGCCCGGCGTGGTGTGCCGCACGCGGGCGATATCTTCGCTGACCTTGTGGCCGGGCAACTGGCCGCCTTCGCCGGGTTTGGCGCCCTGGGCGATTTTAATCTGCAATTCATCGGCGCTGAGCAGATACTCCGGGGTTACGCCGAAGCGGCCCGAGGCTATCTGCTTGATGCGGCTGCGGCGGGAGCTGCCGTCGGCGTCGGGGAGGTAGCGCGCCGGGTCTTCGCCGCCTTCACCGCTGTTGCTGCGCCCGCCCAGGCGATTGAGGGCGATGGCGATGGCTTCATGGGCGGCGCGGCTGATGGAGCCGAACGACATGGCCGCCGTCACGAAACGCTGCGTGATGGCTTCGACCGGCTCCACCTCGTCAATGGGTATGGGTTGGCCCGGTTTGAACCGCAGCAAACTGCGCAGTGTGGCGTGCGAACTCGACGGGGGGTCGATCAGACGGGTGTATTCCTTGAAAACCTGATAATCATTGGTGCGGACCGCCTGCTGGAGTTTATAAATGGTTTCGCTGGTCCAAAGATGTTTTTCACCGCCTTCGCGCAGATGGTAATCTCCGCCCGCATCGAGCAGCATGTTCATGCGCCCGCGCGGCGGGAACGCCCGCTGGTGCCGCTGCCGCATGTCGGCGGCGATGTGGTCCAAACCGACGCCGCCGATGCGCGACGCCGTGCCCGTAAAGTACCGGTCCACCACCGCGCGGGACAGCCCCACGGCTTCAAAAATTTGCGAGCCAAAAAAACTGCGAATCGTGCTGATGCCCATACGGCTGAAGGTTTTCAAGAGGCCCTTTTTGAGGGCGGTGATATACGCATCGGCGGCTTCATCGGCGCTTTTGTCGGTTTCCAGCAGGCCGCTTTCGGCCATTTCCCGCACGGTCGCCAGCGCGGTGCTGGGACAAACGCCGTTGGCCCCATAGCCAATCAGCAGGGCGAAGTGCATGACCTCGCGCGGTTCGCCGCTTTCCACGATGATGCCGGCCCGCGTCCGCAAACCTTCACGGATAAGAAAATGATGCAGGCCCGAAGCCGCCAGCAGCGCCGGTAGCGGTGCCCGTTTGCGCTCCAGATTACGGTCCGAAAGAATCAGCAGCGCCGCCCCTTCGGAAATATGGCGTTTGGCCTGCTCGAATACGCGATGCAGCGCCGTTTCCAGGGCGTTGGGTTCGCCGTTCACGTCGAACAAAATGTCGATTTCGCCGATTTTCAGGTCCTCATGATGGGCGCTGCGCAGCCGCACCATGTCGGCGGGCGTCAAAATCGGATGATGCAGTTTAAGCTGGCGGCAATGCCGGGGCGTTTCCTCGAGCAGATTGTGCTGCCGCCCGGTAAAGCTCATCAGCGACATCACCAGTTCTTCCCGCAGCGGATCGATGGCCGGATTGGTCACCTGGGCGAAAAGCTGCTTGAAGTAATGAAACAGCAGTTGCGGCCGGTTGCTCAGCACCGCCAGCGCTGCGTCATTGCCCATCGAGCCGATGGCCTCCTGGCCGCGCGACGCCATGGGATTGATAATCATTTTTAATTCTTCGTCGGTGTAGCCATATACGTGCTGTTTTTGCCGCAGTTGGGTGAGGTCCATTTGCGGAATTTGCGCCGGCGCCAGCAACCCGCGCAGTTCGATGCGATTATCCTTGACCCAGTGGCGATAAGGCTTGCGCCGGCTGATTTTCGCCTTGATTTCATTATCGGGAACGATGCGTTTCTGCACCAGATCCAGCAGAAACATTTTGCCCGGCTGCAAACGCCCGTGCCGCAGAATATTTTCCGGAGCGAAGTCGAGCACGCCGGTTTCACTGGCTATCGCCGCCAGTCCATCGCAGGTGATGGTGTAGCGCGCCGGGCGCAGGCCGTTGCGATCGAGGCATGCCCCGATGAAATGTCCGTCGGTAAATACCAGCGCCGCCGGCCCGTCCCAGGGCTCCATGATGGCGGCGTGATATTCATAAAACGCCCGTTTATCTTCGCTCATGTGATATTTGCCGCCCCACGCTTCGGGAATCAGCATCATCGCGGCGTGCGGCAGCGACCAACCCGCCCGCACCAGCAGTTCCAGCGTGTTATCCAGAATCGCCGAATCGCTGCCGGAGGCGGTCAATACCGGTTTGATTTTTTTGATATCATTGCCGAACAGATCCGACGCCATGTCGGCTTCGCGGCTGTGCATCCGATTAACGTTGCCGCGCAGCGTGTTGATTTCACCGTTGTGCGCCAGCAGCCGGAACGGCTGCGCCAGCGGCCAGGTCGGCAGCGTGTTGGTGCTGTAACGCTGATGCACCACGGCGAAGGGACTGGCGAAATCCGCTTGGGCTAAATCCGGATACAGTTTCGTAAGCTGCGTGCCGGTCACCATTCCTTTATATACGATGACCCGGCTGGAAAGGCTGCATATATAAAACTGGCTGGTGTCCGCATCGGTCCATCCGGCCGCCTCGTTTTCCAGTACGCGGCGCAAAACATAAAGTTTCCGCTCCAGCCGGGACGGCTCCAACCCGGCGCTATGCAGAAAAAGCTGGCGAAAGTACGGCTGCGTCGAGCGGGCAAACTGACCCAGATGGTCATTGACGAAAGGGACCTCCCGCCAGCCCAAAACCTCAAAGCCTTCCTGTGCGGCCATGCGTTCCGTCATGGTGATGCAGCGATTTCGCAGGGCCGCATCCGTCGGCAGAAAAAACATGCCGGCGGCGTATTTGCCCGGCGGCGGCAGCACGATGGCATGTTCGCCGCATACCCGGCGCAAAAAAGCATCCGGCAGGCCCGCCAGAATTCCCGCTCCGTCGCCGGTTGCCGCATCGCCGCCGACGGCCCCGCGATGTTCCAGATTGACCAGGATTTTTAAGGCATTTTCCACCACGTCATGGCGCGGTTCGGCGTCAATTCGCGCTAAAAACCCCACCCCGCAACTGTCGTGTTCATTGGCGGGATCATATAAACCATGCGGCAGCGCCTCACCGGCCGCCGTGCGCCGCAATGGCGGCGATGGCTGGTCGGGTTCATCCAGTTGAGGAAGGTCGTGTTCCATTATTTTATCCTGACATAAAAAAACGACACCCGCTTGTTTTGCCGAATGTCGTTTTGAAATTCAAACGGCGCCACGCCTGCTGCCGATTTAACGCATAAACAGCATCTGGGCGTAGGTCGGCAGCGGCCAAAGGTCGGCGTCCACCAGTTTTTCCAGTTCATCCGCCGTCTGGCGCACCGACGCCATCGCCGGAATTAATTTTTCCCGGCAGGCGGCGGCGTGTTCGGCGGCGCTGCCATGGCCGATATTTTCAATTGTCTTGTTCAGCGCGTCAACAGCCGTTTGCAACGCATTAATCAAACCGCAAACGCGCGTCAAGAGCGACTTCTGGCTGCTGGCGTCGCCGCCGGCCGCCGTGACGCTGCTGACCGACTGGGCTAGCCGCCCGGAAAACACACTGCACGACGGAAGAATCTCGCGCTGCGCCATCGTCGATGTCGTTTTGGCTTCGATCAGAATCTGCCGTGCGTACGACTCCAGCAGAATTTCTGCGCGGGCCTTCAGTTCGCCTTTGCTCAAAACACAATGCCTGTCGAACACATCTCCATACAACGGTTCGGTAATCGTCTGCAAAGAGGCAACCGTGGAGGGGATATTGGGCAAGCCGCGTTTGGCCGCTTCTTCGGCCCAGGCGGCGGTGTAGTTATCGCCGTTGAAGATGATTCGGCGGTGCTCTTTGGCGAAGCGGGAGAGTAATTTTTCGACTTCAGTATTAATATCTTTGGCTTTTTCCAGAGTGTCGGCCACTTCCGCCAACACATCTGCCGTGATGGTGTTCATCACGAACATGGGGCCGGATGTGGACTGTGTCGAGCCCACCATCCGGAACTCGAACTTGTTGCCCGTAAAGGCGAACGGTGACGTGCGGTTGCGGTCGGTGCTGTCCTGAGGCAGCGGCGGCAGCGTCGATACGCCCAGTTTTAACTGCCCGCCGTTTTTACTGCTTCTGGCCCCGCCCGCCGCCAGTTGGTCGAAAATGTTCGTCAACTGATCGCCCAAAAATACCGACACAATCGCCGGCGGCGCTTCGTTGGCGCCCAGGCGATGTTCATTACCCGCCGTCGCCACGGTTGCCCTCAGTAGTTTGGCATATTTATCCACAGCGCGAACGACGGAGCACAGGAATATCAGGAACATCATATTATCGTGCGGCGTATTGCCCGGTTCGAGCAGGTTGATGCCGTCGTCGGTGACCATACTCCAGTTGTTGTGTTTACCTGAGCCGTTCACGCCATTAAATGGTTTTTCATGCAGCAAACATACGAATCCGTGTCGCGCTGCCACGCGCCGCAGCGATTCCATTACCAGTTGGTTGTGGTCCGTGGCGACATTGACGGTTCCGAATACCGGCGCGATTTCATACTGCCCCGGCGCCACCTCATTGTGTTGCGTTTTGGCCGGAACGCCCAGCTTCCATAGCTCCCGGTTCAGATCGTTCATAAACGACGCCACCCGCTCATCCAGCGAGCCGAAATAATGGTCTTCCAGTTCCTGGCCGCGCGGCGGCATAGCTCCGAAGAGCGTCCGTCCCGCCAAAACCAAATCCAACCGTTTTTCAAAGTACTTGCGGTCAATAAGAAAATACTCCTGTTCCGCGCCCAGGGTCGCCAGCACGCGCTTACTGGTGGTATTGCCCAGCGCCTTGAGCACTCGTATCGCCTGGCGATTAAGTGCGTCCATCGACCGCAGCAGCGGCGTCTTCTTGTCCAGCACCTCGCCGGTGTAAGCACAAAACGCGCACGGTATATACAACGCCGTATTTTCGCCGATGGATTTTACGAATACCGGGCTGGTGCAATCCCAGGCCGTATAGCCGCGCGCCTCGAACGTTGCCCGCAGCCCGCCCGACGGGAAGGAGGAGGCGTCCGGCTCACCTTTGATCAGCTCCTTGCCGCTGAATTCCATGATGGTTTTGCCTTCCGGTGTGGGCGAGATGAACGAATCATGTTTTTCTGCCGTCAGGCCCGTCATCGGCTGGAACCAGTGACAAAAGTGCGTGGCGCCTTTTTCAATCGCCCAGTCCTTCATGGCGTTGGCAATAACGTCGGCGATGGCCGGCGAAAGCGATTCCTCGCCTTCGATAGCCTTCTTCATGGTCTGATAAACATTTTTCGGCAGCCGGCTGCGCATTACCGCTTCGCTGAATACATTGGAGCCGAAAATGTTCTGTAACTCTGTGGATGTGCCGTTCATGTAATTATTCCTGTCGTTAATATAAGTTTCACGCCGCCGGTTTCTTTGCTCGCCTCTAACCCGTGTTAGAAGCCTGGCCGCTTTACCGGCGGTCCTGAATGTTATAACATTCCTGTCAAGCCATAATTATACCGCAAAAGATATGCCATTATATCATACTATTTGAATGAAGTATTCGTATCTTTTTGCTATATAATGAGTTATGGATATTTTCCCCATTTCTTTTTAGTAGCTGTTTCTAACAAAAACAACGTAATGGTATTATTTTTATGAAAATAATACCATTTGGTATCGAATATTTAATGTACACAACCGTTCTGCGCGAAATTCTTTTAGCCGGATGCACTGATTTATTGATATTTTCTTGTTCAGGAACAGCGTTTTCAGCCGAAAATAGAGAGATAAGCTTTATTTTGGAGAACAACTTATGAACGCCATCACGCTTTATTACAAAAATGTCCTCAAAGAAGCCGTTGGTTCCGAGCATGGCTTGACACTCGAAGAAATTCGTTCGCTCCAGGGACGGATAGAGTCTATTACACAGGCTATGGCCGCCGAACGCGCCGCTGGTAAGCTGCCCTACCGCGACCTGCCCTACCAGCTTGAAAATTGCAAAAAAATCAGCCAATTGGCCCGGAAACTTCAGGGAAAATACGAAAATATGGTGGTCCTGGGTATTGGCGGTTCGGCCCTGGGCAACATCGCCGTGCAAACCGCCCTCAATAGCCCGACTTATAATCTCCGCCCGCAGCCCAAAACGCCTCGCTTGTTCGTCCTGGACAATGTCGATCCCATTCAGTTCGGCAGCCTGCTCGATTGGCTGGTCGATAATAACATGCTTAAACGCACACTGTTCAACGTCATCAGTAAATCCGGCCAAACCGCCGAAACCGCCGCTCAGTTCCTGACCGTCCGCGACCTGTTAGCTAAAAAACTGCCAGACGCCAACCTCGCCGACCATATCATCGCCACCACCGACGCGCGCGGCGGAACGCTGCGCAAGACGGTGGAGCAGATGGGTTTAACGAGCCTTGTTGTGCCTGATGGCGTCGGCGGCCGGTTCAGCGTCCTCAGCGACGTGGGCCTTTTCAGTGCGGCCATGTGCGGCATTGATATCGAAAACCTCCTCGCCGGGGCGAAGGCCATGGACGACCGCGTCAAAATCGCCGATGTTCTGAAAAATCCCGCCGCCCTCTATGCCGCGATTCAGTATTTGTTTTACCAGAAGGGCAAACGCTACAGCGTGATGATGCCCTATAGCTACCAGTTAAAAGACCTTTCCGACTGGTTCCGCCAGCTTTGGGCCGAAAGCCTCGGCAAGGAAACCGACCTCACCGGCCGGACCGTCAATGTCGGCCCCACGCCCATCAAGGCCCTGGGAACCACCGACCAGCACAGCCAGGTCCAGCTTTACCGCGAAGGGCCTAACGATAAGGTGTTCACGTTTCTCGAAGTGCAGAAATTTGCCCAGGATGTCACCATCGGCCCCGCCGGCGATACCGCCGAACTAGCCTATCTCGGCGGCGTATCCATGACCAAACTGCTCAATAGCGAAAAACTCGGCACCGAATACGCCCTGCTTCAGTCCCGCCGGCCGTGCCTGACGGTGCGCTTCCCGGAAATTTCTCCCGCGACAGTGGGGCAGTTTATCTACTTTTTCGAGGTCGCCACCAGCTACATG
This sequence comes from uncultured Pirellulales bacterium, assembly GCA_964578395.1. Lineage (GTDB taxonomy): Bacteria > Planctomycetota > Phycisphaerae > Sedimentisphaerales > SM23-30 > JAFGBA01. The sequence continues at coordinate 4,882 of CAZOCV010000052.1, read as the reverse complement.
GGCGGCCTGCTCAACATCAACACTTACGACCAGCCGGCCGTTGAACTGGGCAAAGTCGCCACCTTCGCCCTCATGGGCCACCCCGCCCATCGCGACCTGTTGGCAAAAATCGAACCCATCGGCAAAACCGACCCGGCGTATTTGGTTTAATATATATGTATATACCCTGATATGAAATGTCGGTAGGGTATTTGTGGGATTCCAGAATATTTCTTGTAAATTGGGAATTGATTCCCAATTTACAAAATCAAGTTATAGTTTAAATAGGATTTACCAGCAATCCATCAGAGATTAATTGTTTGCATAAAACCGCCGACTTAATCAACGCCCCAAAGCGTGTTCTGGTTTGTCGTATTGCGCAAAAAATTGAGAATGATAATTTGCTGGTCATTCATCCCACCGGTTGGATTAAAAAGTTGCTTGAATGATGCGGCTTTTTAATAGTAATACCAAACGCAGAGCGAGACAACCATAGGTCTTATAGGTCCTATAGGACTTATTCGTGTCTCGCTCACACGCCGCGGCCGGCAGGAGCGGTTTCGTTATACAGTTGTGGCAGGGTTTTAGTCTGGCCTTTGGTTGATATTGCTTTGGTCCAGCCTCTGGCCGGGGGCGGGATTAGCGGCTATAATAGGACAGTTGATGATTTCCGAAACCTTCATAGAAGGGGCATGAGTCATGTCGCAGAAAAGTCATAATGGTCGGACGGCGCAGATGGTGGAGCAGTTTATCCGGGGTTTGTCCGGCGGCGGGCGGCGGGCGGCCTTTCGCGCCGAGCCGCTGTGGGGGCGGCTGGGGCATCTGGGCACCGAGCTTTGGCTCGATACCGGCAGCATGGAGGAGGCCGACGCCCTTTGGACGCAGGAGTTTAGCGCCCTGACGACCAATAACACCCTGCTGAATAAGGAGGTGCAGACCGGCCGCTATGATGAAATGGTCGCTCAGGCGGCGGCACTGCTAGCCGGCGTCGAGGGGCTGGATGAGCGGCGGAAATTGCAGGAACTGGCCTTTATTCTCAACGCCCATCACGGCCGGAGGCTGGTGGATCGCTTCGGGGCGTATGTCTCCGTGGAGGAGCACACCGATTTCGCCGATGATGTCGAGGGAGCGGTCGAAGTGGGACGGCGCTATCATGCTCTGTGTCCGGAGCGGTTCATAATCAAGATACCTTTCACTCCGGCGGGCCTGCTGGCGACGCGGCGGCTGGTGCAGGAGGAGATTTCCGTCAATCATACTCTGGGTTTTTCCGCCCGGCAGAATTATATTGTCACGCGCGTGGCGCAGCCGGCGTTTGTAAATGTATTTCTCGGCCGGCTCAACAGCTTTGCCGTCGAAAATAAACTCGGCGATGGGCAATATGTCGGCGAGAAGGCGACGCTCGCTTCGCAGCGGATGCTGCGGGAACTGCACGGACGGGGCGGATGCCGCACCCGGCAAATAGGGGCCAGCTTTCGCGCGGGCACACAGGTGCGGGACCTGGCCGGTATCGATGTGATGACCATGCCGCCCAAAGTGGCCCGGCAGTTCATGGATTTGGGTATGATGCCGAATCAACTGGAAGATCGCAGCCGGGCGGATTATCAGCCGGTTATTACCGATGCCGCCGCGGCGTCCCAAGCCAGACTGGAGACGCTTTGGGATGTGCCCGCAGCGCTGGTGGAATGCGTGGATAACCTTTTGCAGGAAAATCTCGATGCGTTCACGCCGAGGGATCTGGTGAATTTCTTCTCCGAACACAAGTGCGGCGATGTGCTGGTGGACTGGACGGTCGAACAAAAAGCAACCAGTATGGCCGAAGGCAAGATTCCCCGTCTGGCGACGTGGCGGGAAATACTCGATGCCGGGGCCGCGGGGCTGGACAGCCTCATGAATCTCGCCGGTCTGATGAGTTTCACTGCCGATCAGGAAGCCATGGACCGCCGAGTGGCCGATGTGCTCAGCGCCAAAGATGAGTAACGAAAGCAGGTGATATGGATATTCATTCGAAGAATGTTGCGGTGAAGGCGGCGTCGAACCTGCCGTTTCGCTGGGGGGCGCAGACCGGTACGGAGGGGCAGCGGCAAAATAATCAGAATAACTGGCGAGTCTATCCGGAACTGGGATTATTTATTGTTGCCGAAGGGATGGACGATCTTTACAGCGGTGCGCAGACACCGAATAGTGTGATGGATGATTTGCCGTTGTTGATTGAGGCGGGCCTGCGCAGGATTAGATGCATGAGTATTCGCAATCTGCGCAAGGTATTGGAGCAGAGCCTGCTGAAATATAGTCGGGGGCTGCGCGGGATAATCGCTGCGCCACGCGATGGTCTGGATGCGGCGGCCATAGCGGTACTTTTGGTGCAGGGCAGACGCGGTTGTATCGGTTCACTGGGGCATGGCCGTATTTACCGTTTACGCAAGCGGCGGCTGGGGCTGCTGACGCCGGACTTTGCCTTGACCGGAGAAAGTGATGCAAAAATGACCTCGTCTGTCGTCCCGGCGCATACCAGTCTTGCCGGGGCTGCATCTGGCGAAGGCATGGAAAGCGGCTTTTGGCCATACTTGCGTTCCTTTGAAATGAGAGCGGGCGATATATTTCTGTTATGTCGTGATGACCTGACGAATATGATCGACGACCGCCGCATAGCCCGCATCCTCCGCGACAACTCAGATTCTCAATGGGCAGCCCAAACCATAGTGAGTAAGGCCGGTGCTGCCGGTAATCCAGATGATGTCACAGCGATGGTCGTCGCCTGGGATGGATAAGGTGAGATAAGTTGCATTTTGAATAATTATGGATACACTGGGGGGAACCTGGTGAGGTTTATAATGGAGATTGTTCCTATGAAGGTGAGTACTTTAGGCCGCTTGGCGTTCATGGTGGTTTTTTCAGTGGTGGCAGCGGGGTGCGCCAATCCTTTAAAACACATGCAGCAACGTATGGATGGTCTGGAGGATGCTCAGCTAAAGACCGCTCTGCAAAACCATGTAGCGGCGGTAGGGGGGGTGGAGGCCTGGTCACAGGTTGAACGAATAGAAGGTAACGTCCTGGCGAACCTGATTGAAGCCGATGGCGGGCGGCTGATAGTGGAGCAGCAGCACCATTTGGAGGGGATGAACCGGCCGGAGATCTCTATTCTCAGTTATGAATCTGCCGGAAACGTGCTTGAGCGAGTCAAATCCGATGGGACGGCGGAAATCATGCAAGTGGATAATTCTAAAACGGTTCCGCTCAATGATGCCGCGGCCGTCGCCGGCGCGAAAGTGAAACTGCAATTATTGGGGCACGCTCTTACCGGCGGAGCGGGCTTGTTGCGGCAGGATTATATGCTAACTTATCTGGGAAAGGAACGTAAAGGGGGTCGGTTATTGGATAAGATTGAAGCTGTAAAACCGATTAAAAAAGGTGATCCGGCCGCCCCGAATCAGGCCGAAACCGTTGTTTTCTGGATCGATGGTAAAACATTCCTGGTGGACCGGATATGGATGAGTTATGCCAAGTCCGGCGGCCAGAAGGGCTATCTGGGAGTAAAGCTGAGCGATTATCGCAGCCTGGATAACGGCCTGGTGTTGCCGAATAAGATCGAATATCTTGGCAGTGATGCTATTCAGCAATTCAGTGAAAATCAAATATATCTCATTGAATACCAAGACCTTAGGGTAACAAAGGAATAATGTTGACGGCCATGTCAGGAGTTGAGAAAACTCTCTATTGGCGAATCGGTAAGGCGGCCGAACTTGCCGGGGTATCGAGGCAGACCTTGCAGTATTACCTTATGCTCGGTTTGGTGGAGCCTGCCAAACGTTCGCCTCATGGCCAACAATTATTTGATGAAGAAGCCCTGGAGCGGATTCGATTGATTAAAGATATGAATGAAAGCGGCTATCCCCTTCGAGAAGTACGGGATATCTTTTTAAAGGATAAGTAGTTATTGTATTATGTTAGTTATATATGGAATATATTATTAAATATATTACCTAATATTTTGATGTCAAGGCTGGTTTTCAGTGTTGATTTCAAAAAAAATATTTTTTTGAAAAAATTTATATAGCTTTTTTTCTTAATTCTTTATAAGCTTCGCAGTTCTATGGTGGCAGGGTAGAATGTGGCCCGCAGGCGCAACTGCGTGGGGGGAGGTGTTTGTGTTACGCCGAGCGGTTGGCTTCGTAGGAACCGGGACTGGCGAAAGCTGCTGCTGTAGCTCAGTGGTAGAGCGCGTCCTTGGTAAGGACGAGGTCGTGGGTTCAAGCCCCACCAGCAGCTTTGTGGTATGACAGGGACGTTGAGAGTGAGTTGCTTTTATCGTCCTGCGGCGCAGTGGTGCGTTGCGAAAAAATAGTTAGTTAGATGTAAGTAAATAAAAATTGTCCGCGAGACAGGAGGACAGCAGTCATGGCGAAAGAGGTTTTTGCACGAACCAAACCTCACGTGAATGTGGGCACCATTGGTCACATTGACCATGGTAAAACAACGTTGACGGCGGCTATTACGATGGTACAGGCGGCCAAAGGTTTAAGTAAGGCGGTCAGTTATGATCAGGTGGCCAAGGCTTCGGAAAGCCAGGGTCGTCGCGATGCGACCAAGATTCTGACCATTGCCACCAGCCATCAGGAATATGAATCAGAAAACCGTCATTATGCTCACATCGACTGCCCGGGTCATGCTGATTATATCAAGAACATGATCACCGGCGCTGCTCAGATGGACGGTGCGATTCTGGTGGTGTCGGCGGCCGACGGCCCGATGCCGCAGACGCGCGAACACGTGCTGCTGGCCCGTCAGGTGAACGTGCCGGCCCTGGTGGTCTTCCTGAACAAGGTGGACCTGGTGGACGATCCGGAACTGCTGGAACTGGTGGAAATGGAAGTCCGCGAACTGCTGAACAAGTACAAATTCGACG
>CAZOCV010000051.1:7434-18440 GCA_964578395.1 uncultured Pirellulales bacterium | reverse complement strand
CAATTACGGATAATCTGTTCGGCGTAGCTCTTGAATTCCGGGGTCATGGCTTCGGCGAAAGCGACCGCTTTGGCCGCAATGACATGGCATAATGGGCCGCCCTGCAAGCCCGGAAAGACTGCCGAGTTAATACTTTTGGCAAATTCCTTCCTGCACATCACGGTTCCTGCCCGCGGGCCGCGGAGGGTTTTGTGGGTGGTGCTGGTGACAAATTCGCAGACGGCAACCGGGTCCGGGTGCAGTTTGGTGACTACCAGCCCGGCGATATGGGCAATATCGGCCATAACTTTGGCCCCATGACCGTGAGCGATTTCGGCGATTTTGCTGAAATCGATGGTACGTGGGTAGGCGCTGCCGCCGCAGACCACCAACTTGGGCTTATGTTCGGCCGTCAACTCGGCGATCTGGTCGTAATCAATGGTTTCAGTGTCCTTGCGAACGCCGTAATGCACAAAATGATAGAATTTTCCTGAAAAATTCAGCTTCATTCCATGGCTGAGATGGCCGCCGTGGTCCAGGCTCATCGCCACCACCGTATCACCCGGTTCAAGCTGCGAAAGATAAACCGCCATATTGGCCTGGCTGCCCGAGTGCGGCTGGACATTGGCGTGTTCGCAACCGAACAGTTGCTTACACCGCTCGATGGCCAGCGTTTCCACTTCGTCGATATGCTCGCAGCCGCCGTAATAACGTTTTCCCGGCAGCCCTTCGGCGTATTTATTGGTCAGGCAACTGCCCGCCGCGACCAGTACGGCCGGGGATGCGTGGTTTTCCGAGGCGATCATCTCCAGCATGGACTGCTGGCGGTGCTCCTCGCGCTGGATAATGGCGTAAACCTCAGGATCGCTTTTTTCGAGATATTTCCAGTATCCTAACACCGTTTCAACTCCTTCTGATTGTTTTCTAACGTCTTGACGACAGGTATTTTAACTCAAAAAATGACCGCGACAAGATGAAAACAGTCTGACAAACGGCGGTTATTGTGTTATAATACAATGAGGTAGATATAAGGTGATGCCCATGAACTATTTAAAATACATTTTGCTATGTATAGTTTTTGCGGGCGGGGAACTAATGGCGGCGACGACTGAGCAAGTTCCTCCTGCATCTGCGAAACCGATTATTCCAACCGCGCCTTCGATGAATCAACCGCAGGCCAAACTTGCCGGGGAGCAAACCGCCACACCCAAACCAAATGTCTCGGTTCCGCCTTCTTCCGTTCGTGATCCAAACAAACCGGTACCTGTTGCGCGTCCGGTTCCGGTGCGCAAGTCCGGCAGCCGTAATCAGACGCTGGTTCAACTTGGCCGCCAAACCCTTAATGTCGATTACCAGGAAGCCGAATTGGAAACGGTTCTAAATGATTGGCGCGACCGGACCGGCGTTAATATGGTGATTTACTGGCCCGCCCTGGAATCGGCCGGCATTAACCGTGATGACCCGGTGACGCTGCGGCTGGAAGGGATTTCGCCGGAGCGGGTTTTAAGCCGCGTGCTCAAGCAGGTTTCCGGAGGCGGGCGGGGCGCTATTACATATCGTATCGAAGCCGATGGTGTTGTTGAAATTGATATTGCCTCCCCGTGGGATGCTTATGAAGTCCGTGTATATTACATCGCCGATCTGGCTCAGCGGCCTTCCTATCCGATGAATTATCGCTGAAAAATCAGCGGTTTTTCTCAACTTCAACGAAATCTGCGATATTCTTATGGATTGAACTCACCCAAGGCTTTTGACCTTATTCCCCGCTTTTGTATCAAGTGCTGTGAGAAATGCAGGTTAAATAGTCCAGGGTTCTTTTCAGAGACTGGCTATGTTCCAGTCTGGGGAAATACTCCAGGCCGAAACAGCCGTCATAGCCCAGTTCGTCGATTTTTCTGATAATCGCGGGATAATTGATTTCTGTGTCAAACAATTCGGCCCGGCCGGGAACACCGGCGGAGTGAAAATGGCCGATGATATCGATATTCTTCTCGATGAAAGCGAGAAGGTTGCCCTGCATAATCTGCATATGGTACACATCAAAAAGCAGTTTGAGATTCGGGCTGTTGATTTCACGAACGATACGAACCGCTTCTTCGGTAGTTTCCAGATAATATCCCCCGTGATCAACCAGGCTGTTCAGCGGCTCGATAAGAAGGGTAACGCCGGCTTTTTCCGCCATCCCGGCTGCTTTGCCAAAAGCGAGGCGCAGGTTTTGATTCATCTGTTCGGCGGTCAAATTACGTTGAGTCAGACCAGAAAGGATAATCCCTTTTCGGCAGCCGATCTGTTTGGCAAAATCCAGCATCTTTTGTGCTTGCTGCAACCACTTGGGGTGATCGGCGGAGTTGGTGGCGTTTCCGCCAATCGAGCCGTCCCAGGCGCCAAACGCAAAGTCGTTATAAACCACTCCGGTACTTTTGGCGGCATCATTCAAGGTTGAGGTGTTTTTGGCCTGATCAAAGTCGATAGAACGGCCGTCGAAGGTCCCCTCCGGATGCCAGAATTCAATATACTGGTATCCGATATCCGCAATTTTTTTGACTCTTTGTTCAAATGGGATAGCGGTGAAAAAGCATTCGGCACAAACGCTTATTTTTGCCATTTCGATTAACTCCTTCAGGATTTCAGATACGCATGTAAAACTTTGTTAATACCATTGGCGATAGCGGCACAATCCTGCTCCGAATAGTGATAATTAATATCCAGCAGGATGGCTCTAGATAACAGTTCCAGCGAGCGCGGACACATGTCTTTAGAATAGCGGGGCAATTCGTTTTCGGGGACCGCGCTCCAGGGCAAACGGTCAGGCGAAACGGATTTATTCTTCAGGATATGCTCCCAGTAATTATAGGTATGCCAGTCGCGCACCTTTGAATCATAGATTCCACCGGCGGGGACACCTTCTGCCTGTAAAGCAGTCAGCGTTTTCCGGGTCGTTTCCGCATCCGGCAGATACAGAATCAGGCAAATACCGGTATCGCCCTGTTCATCCGTCAACCGGCGAAAGGTCAAGCCGGGGAATTTGTCGATAGCCTCTTTAATCCTCTTCTTGGCGTTTCGATAACCGGTGATCATGGTATCAGCTTTCCGTATCTGGGCCAGGGCAACAGCACCCTCCAGCTCGCTCATTCGATAATTCTCCCCGCAGAACAATTCCTCTCCCTCAGCTTCCGGACCGAAGCGATCCGGCCTCCAGCAGGCGGCACAGTCATGCCAGTTCAGGGCGCGGGTGTATAATCGTTGGTTATCCGTGGTGACAAATCCGCCTTCCCCGCTCACAATCACTTTATAATAGTCAAAGCTGAAACAGCCCATGGTGCCGATACTCCCCAGTCGTTTGCCTGCGAACGAGCCGCCGCCGGCCTGCGCGACATCCTCAACGACCGGTATGCCTTTTTTATTGGCCACCTCCATAATGGCATCCATCTGGGCCGGGGCGCCCCGCATATGAACAGGAACGATAGCCTTGGTGCGTCTGGTAATGGCCTTTTCAATCGCTTCCGGGGCCAGACAAAGCGTCTCATCGACATCGACAATAACCGGAATGGCATTCGAGGCCGCCACCGTCGCCGCGGTGGCAAAGAAGGTGTAAGCCGGAACAATTACTTCATCGCCCGCTCCGATCCCCAGCGACCGGTATGCCGTCACCAGGGCGGAGGTGCAGGAATTGGTCGCCAGGCAATATTTTGTGCCCACCATGTCGATCATGGCCTGTTCCGCCGCTTTGACCTTACTGGGCCTGGGATTGTAATACCGAAACAGATGGGGGCCTTGTAGATTCGTTTCGCTTTCGATGATGGCCTTAATTTTACGGGTATTGTCCGGGCTGAGCTGCCATAAATCCAGAACCTCCAGCAGTTCTTCTTTCCCGATTTTGGTGGGAAACGGCCCCAGGTTCTTGACCGCTTTTTCGCCTTTATCAATCGCCGGCGTTTTGCGTATCAATTCGGTTTCGGCGGTATGTTTTTTTGTAATCAAGACGATATCTCCTTTAATTAGTTTATATTCAATTCCGGAAACGATCAGATCCGTCCCTAATATCCAGGTGGATCCATAACGGTTATCTTAGATTTTCCATATAAGCACTGTATATTTCCGTTTGGCTACTTCGCCAAACCACTTTTTGATTATTTTACGCAATCGGCCAGGCTATGCAACACCTTTTTACATGAATTTGGCCGATGCTGCTGTAAATCTCGCTCCTTTCAAGCCTCATGGGTGCCATACCGATACTCAGGCGCGCACCTTTGGCTCCAATCTTCACCAATTTCTCTCGCAGGGTAGTCAACGACCAGTGGCTGACCTTCCGGGGCAATGCCAACCGACGGAGAAAGTTGCCTAGATTATAGGCCAGAGCGAACAATTGCAGCCCAACCTGATTGTCCACAAAGTCGTGGCAGGAAAGTCGAGCCCAGTTCAAGGCGTATTTGCCTTCCTTGATCCATTGTTCGGCTGCGCCGCGTTTATGGTAAAAACTCACCACATTCTTGGATTTCCAGCGGAGGTTGGTGACAACAAACCCAACTCGAGGGAACAGTTCGTCCGCATGCCTATGAACCAGAAATGTTCGAATCGCAATTTACGCATGAGCTTCATCGGCCAGGCGATGCTGCCGGCGGCAAGTCCCGCAACCGTTACCAGAAGTATGCCCCATAATGTTTCCATGTTTACCTGTCCTTTAGCAAAATTTTTATCCCAACGGTTGCCGCCGGTTAAAACCGGATGAGCGGGGTTTGTATCCATTGCCCATTATTATAAATGCGAATGAATGGTGTCCGGTTCATCTTTTGCGGCTTCAAGCAGGAGTTGTCTCATGGCTTTAGCATGCATCAACGGGCATTCAAACGCCAGGACGCTGATATTTAATTGCGAACGGTACGTTTTTTTCTCTAACCAACACGCACCATGTATTTCCAATTCGCCGAATCCGAAGCTGCCTCCACAAAAGAACTGGACCACGTAACCGATATCCTCAGGCGTGGACCAGGGGTGATCCACATAGGCGTCGTCGTTATCTCTTTCAAAGAGTACGGCCAGAAACCGCACGCCTGCAGCGGAAGGAATTTCGTAAAACAGCATATTGCCCTTTAACTGAGATGCTTTTAAACATACTTTAAAATAGACGTTTCGACCAGGGTCATACCTGATGCGCAGAACCTCGGAGTCTTGTTGCGTCAGTTGCTTTTCATCGCCAAAGAACGTCTTGTAGGCCCCCTGGGAAGGTATCGCGGCGACGCCGTCCAGAGGAACCTGCAGCAGTGACCAGAGGCCGACTCTGAGTTCCATATTCGTTTCGAGTGATGCGGTTTCCTGATATCCCGCCCAGGCGATATCCGGCGAGGGCAGCTTGAAGGGAATAGTGTCGAGGGGCGTGATTTTCCGGACAATCGTTATCGGCACCTGCTTATTTATTCCGTGGGCATGAGCCATCGTCTTTGTTGACAGGATAGCTTCCCCAGGCGTGCTCTCAAGACGCCAGGACCCCGGATCGATGGCCGCAGGCGCAAGATATGTACCAAAAGGATCATTCATATCGCTAATGAAGAATTGCCGTTCCGGTGCAATCCAGATACGATGCCCGCCGCTGTTGAACCACGAATCCTTCGGGATGTTTATCGTTGGCAGCGCCTCGCGGTTCATCCACAGATGGCTGGGCGCAGCGGGATCTGTCCATACGCCGATAACACGAGCCAGGGCCGGCGCCACAATCGCCTTTCCGGCCGGGCCGCAGTTGAGGGATTGGTACTCAATTTTATTTTTTGTAAAAACATGGCATATCGTATTATAGGCCGTGTCCATCAATGTTCCTTTCAATTCATGTCCAACCATTTCTGCCATCTTATCCAGCGCGTTCATCTTAGCCGATAACCTCCGTTACTGCAACATCTGGCAAGTTCGCAAGCTTGGCTAGATAACCGGCTTGGACAAATGATTAATCCTTGCCGGAAAAAGTATTAGGCATAAAATTTTACATGGGCTATAATGCTATCGCTTATGATATTAAAACATCACGAGTTGACTTTATGAACTGGATTTGCTTATGCTCTCATGCGGAGAAATTTAAGAGATATGAGCCGCATATTGCCAAACAGATAGAGGAGTTTTAGATGTCTCGAATAACCCTCGGTATCGTATTATTTATCTCCATGGGATATCTTCATCTGGCCGAAGGAAATACCGGTGATCTGGCAGTCCTTCAAAAACAGATTATAGAAGACATGCTGCAACCCCTGCCGGATTTGACAACCGTACAGGAATTGATGCAGACGATGAAAGCCGACGGCAGTTGGGAGGATATTGATTACACCAGCATACGCAGGGCTAATTGGCCGGTAACGCGGCATTTGAGTCAGGTGACGGCGATGGCTAAAGCGTGGCACGGACCCCATGCGCTGGCCGGAGACGAAACTTTAAAAGCGAAGGTGCTGGCGGGGCTGGACTTCTGGCTCAAGCATGATTTGCAGAATCCCAACTGGTTCCCCAATCAAATTACAGTGCCGCGTGAGCTGGCTTCGGTTTTGCTGCTGATGGGTGATGAGGTGGATTCCGCCCGGTTTGAAAAAGCCCTGGAAATAATGAAACGAGCACAAATACGCGGTACAGGCCAAAACCGGGTTTGGCTGGCCGATGTTTGTGTCATGCGAGGTTGCCTGCAGAAGGATGAGAAACTGGTGCGCCAGGCGATTAAAGCAATTGCCGAAACCTTTGTTGTTTCCGAAGGGGAAGGGCTGCAGGCCGATATGAGTTTCTGGCAACATGGGCGTTGTTTTTATTCCGGCGGTTACGGCAAGCCCTTTGCGGAATATGGGGCCAAATGGGCCGTAATTACCAGAAATACCCCGTTTGCGTTCAGCGAAGAGACCATTAACCTCATCAGTTCCTATATCCTGGATGGGCAGCAGTGGGTGTTGCGGGGCATGTGTTTTGATCCGACGGCGCAGGGCAGGGGGATTACAATTTTTGACCGTCAGGCCGACGCCGGGGTATTGGCCCAGCCTTGCCTGAATATGGCCCGACTTAAAACTCCCCGAGAGGCGGAATTCATTAATATGGCGCGATGGGTCGCCGAGGAGGATAAAGTCTATCATGGTCCTGTAGGCAATCGGCATTTCTGGCGAAGTGATATTATGGCCCATCAGCGTCCGGGGTATTATGCTTCCGCCAAGATGTATTCCACACGAGTAGTCAATACCGATTCCCTGATTAATGGAGAAGGCGTGCTCTCGCACTATATCGCGGATGGGTCATCTTTCCTGATGCGAACCGGCCGGGAGTATTATGCCATTTATGGTGTGTGGGACTGGCGCCGTCCTCCGGGAATAACGGTGGAATTGAAGGGTTTTGAGGGCAAGCCTCGTCGGGAAGGCAACCGGGATTTTGTCGGCGGCGTCAGCGACGGCATGTATGGTGCGGCCGCCTTTGATTTTGTCCGGGATGATTTAACGGCGCGCAAGGCATGGTTCTTTTTTGATGATGAAGTGGTGTGTCTGGGAGCCGGCATCCATTGTTCCGGCAGCCATCCGGTAATTACGTCCCTGAATCAATGCTGGCTCAACGGGGAGGTTCTCGCCGCTCAGGATGGAAAAATAGAAACCCTCGGTCGCGGCCAGCATGATTCGGCAGCCTATGACTGGGTCTGGCACAATGGCATAGGTTATCTGATGCTGGGTGATTCTTCGATAACCGTTCGTAATGACCGGCAAACCGGCAGTTGGTACGCTATCAATACGAATGAAAGCAAACAGGAGGTTAGCGGCGATGTATTCAGTATATGGCTTAATCATGGCGTCAATCCCGTAAACGCGCAATATGCCTATCTGGCTTGTCCGGACATGGCGGCGGAAAAAATAGTCGATTATGCCGCTAAATTGCCGGTGCGAATTCTGGCTAATACGTCGGCTCAGCAAATCATCCGTCATGAATCCCTGGGGATTACCGCCGCTGTTTGTTACGAGGCCGGAAAGGTGGATTGCGGCGATTTTACGGTGGACGTGAAAAATCCCTGTTTGCTGCTGGTGCGGACTTATCCTGAAAAGGTTAAGCTGACCGTTTCAGATCCGACCGCACACTTACGCAAATTAGTGTTTACGGTGAATAAGCTTATGAAAGGCGAGGGAGTCGATGCGAATAAAGCCTGCCATCTCAGCCGGATAACAATTAAACTTCCGCAGAAGTTATATGCCGGCCAGAGTGTTGTGAAGGAATATGCGTTTTGTACTCCCTGAAAAACGGAAATTATCCTGTCTTTTCGCGGCGGTAAACGCAAAGCGAACGGCGTCATTTTTTCAAATTTTATCCGCCGATTTTTCGCGCGAACATAATTTTTGTTTTCAAAGAATCCTTATTTCTGTAATATAATGCTAATGGTAATTGATTTTTTCCCGTGCGCTGCCATGGCGAATGTTTCAGAATAAGGATTTTTACTAATGCTAAAGTACCTTAGCATTATTACCCTTCCAGCGGCCATTGTGCTCATAGCGGCTTTGTCCGGCCCCAGCCGCGCCGGTGAATTTATCGAAAATTCAGGCTTTTCCGGGGAAAAAACCACCATTAAATATGCCACCTGGGGCGGTGCGGATGATCTTCGCAACGCGCAGGAATGCTGTCAGCTTTTTGTGGCCGGCAATCCGGACATCCGTATCGACTTGATTGTTATCCCCTGGGGGCAATATTGGGCCAAGCTGCAAAGTCAGGCGGCGTCGGGCCTGGCGCCGGATGTGATTACGCTCTATTCCGGCGATATGGGCGTCTGGATCAAACGTGGGGCTCTATTACCGTTGGATGATTTTGTGAGCCGTTCCGGGCTTCATCTTGACGACTATCATCGTGTTGTTGTTGATTTGTGTCGCTGGGACAATACGTTATTCTGCATGCCGACGGGCATTACGGTCCGTACGGTGGTGTATTCTCTGGATAGACTCGAAGAAAGCGGCCTTGCCCGGGAAGTTTGGCCCCGTTCGGACAAACCCATGAGTTGGGACCAGTTTAAGCTGCTGGCCGCAAAATTAACCCTGCGGAATTCCGATGGGACGTTTTCCCAGTATGGGATGGCGGCCGGCCACAATTGGAGCCAGACGCTGATTCGTATGTATGGCGGCACGATCGTGGACCGGGAAGTGGACCCTACGGTTTCCACGGTCGAAAATAATGAAGCTTTAATTCAGGGCCTTATTGAGGTCTATCGTACGCAATACGCGGATCGCTGCATTCAGGGCTTTATTCCTTTAAGCAGCGGGGGGGTGCGTAATCTCGATGCCGTATTGATTTCGCCCCAGTACGCCATGGGGCTTACCGGCCCCTGGGCGCTGCGCACCTTAAAAGATGCCGGCGTCCGTTTCGGCCTAATGCCCATGCCGCGCGGGCCGGTACCCTCCCAGTTGATTTACGGCAATGCCTTGGGAATATCGAAGGATTCCAGGACGCCCGAGGCGGCGTGGCGTTTTATCCATTTCATGGTTTCGTCGGAGATGCAGGATCGCATCGGGCGAAATGTTCGCGGCGTACCGTCGCTGATCAGTGCTCAGGATGCCTTGATTCATAATGATGTGGGAATACAGGGATGCGAGGCGTTTGTTTATGATTTGCCCATCGCCAGCGCCGATTTGTGTGCGTCGGAAACCTACGTTCTTGAGGCGCGTGAAAAATGGCTGGCCGGGATTGAGAGGCTTTTTGATCAGGAATATGACCGGCGTCTGCGCGCGCTGCCGCAAACGGCGGCGGGGATACGTTCTGAAGATTACAGTGCGTTTGTTGCCGGAATGAATGAATTTATCGAACAGATCGTGCGTGAAAGAATACCTGAACTGGATGAGAAAATGAAGCTGGCTTTGTCCCGGGGCCGGCCGATTGCTCCGAATTTTCAGGAGAAAGTGGTTTGGCCGGCCGTGATGCTGCTGGTTTTTCTTGGCGCCGGACTTTGGTATATATTCTGGTTCCGACGAAATACCGAGCGACAACCCGTCCCGGCGCTGCGACAGGATAACTGGGCCGGATATATCTGTATCTCGCCCTGGCTGGCGGGTTTCCTGGTGTTCTCGCTGCTGCCGATTGCGGCGAGCATTCTGCTGAGCTTTACGGAATGGAATATGATTCGTCCGCCGCAATGGGTGGGGCTGCGCAATTATCTGCATCTGGGCAAAGATGAGTATTTCCTGATGGGGCTGCGAAAAACCTTTGCCTATGCGGCCTGGGTCATCCCGATTTCGCTGGTGGGGGGTCTGACGACGGCGGGGCTGCTGACCTGCAAAATGCGGGGGGGCGGCTTTTTCAAGAGCGTATTCTATTTTCCGTCGCTCTTTACCGGTGCGGCGATGGCGGTACTGTGGGTCAATATGTTCAATAAGGAATACGGTGTGATCAATGAGCTTCTGGCCGTTTTTCATATTCCCCCGGTGAACTGGCTCGACGAAGCGCACGCCTTCACTACGGTTATTCTGATGAATTTCTTCTGGGTGGGCGGCGCGATGATTATCTACTACGCCGGGATGAAACAGGTTCCCGCCTCGCTCTATGAGGCGGCGGATATCGACGGCGCCGGGCCGATACGCAAGTTCCTGTTTATTACGATTCCGATGCTTTCGCCGGTGATTCTGTTTATGGTTATCATGTCCACGATCGGGGCGTTTCAGATATTCACGCCGGCGCTGTTTTTTGCCTCGGATTCCTCGCAGATCGGAGGACCGGGCAACGCGCTGCGGCTTTATTCCGTCAATATTTATAATGAAGCGTTCAACAATCTGCGCATGGGCAATGCCTGTTCGTACGCGATTATATTATTTGTGATTATTTTTCTGATCACGATGGTGCAGTTGAAATTATCCCGGCGATTTGTGCATCAATCGTGAAGGAGAATAGCCGTGAGTCGAGTGCAGAAAGTATTACTCTATGGCGCCCTGGTGCTCCTGGCGGCGTTCTTTTTATTTCCGTTTTACTGGCTGCTGAACGGCTCGCTCAAATCCCGCGAGTGCATGTCCATGACGCCGCCATCCTATTACCCGTGCAAAGTTCGCACGATTAGCGTGCAG
>CAZOCV010000051.1:5545-7334 GCA_964578395.1 uncultured Pirellulales bacterium | reverse complement strand
GGCGACCGGCGGTGCTCTTGAGGTCGTTGAGCCTTTATTAAATGTAAAACACCGCGAAATACGCGATTTCGATGCCCAATGGAGCAACTATCCCACCACGCTCAAAGGGCCGGAGGCGGCCATAGGGCAGAAATCCACCGGCTTTTTGGTGTTTATGAGAAACAGTTTCTTTATCAGCGTCATGGCTGTAATCGGCCAGCTTTTCAGCAGCAGCCTGGTGGCGTACGGTTTTGCCCGTCTGAATTTTCGCGGCAGGGATATATGGTTTATTCTGCTGCTAGCGACCATGATGATTCCCGGGCAAGTGACGATGATTCCCCTTTTTGCCATCTATAAAAGCCTGGGCTGGATCGATACTTTTTTGCCTTTAATCGTCCCTCATTTTACCGCCGGGGCGTTTAATGTATTTCTTATTCGTCAATACATGCTTACCTTGCCCAGGGAACTTGATGAGTCCGCCGTCATAGACGGCTGCGGGGCCTTCCGACGGTATCTGCATATTATTCTTCCCAACTGCCTGCCGGTGCTGATTGTCGTTAGCTTGTTCACGTTTGTTTACACCTGGCAGGATGTCATGGGGCCTCTGATCTATCTGGACAATCCAGCCTACCGCACGGTAACCCTGGGCCTGGAATTCTTCCGCTCTCCCTATGCGGACAATCGCCACCTGCTGATGACCGGCGCGGTTTTGGCCATGCTGCCGGTGTTTGTCCTCTTTGTTTTTCTGCAGCGGCATATCATGTCGGGTATCGCCACGACGGGTTTGAAGGGGTAAAAAGCCCGATTTTTCGAGCGTTTGGCTATTGGGGGTCTTTATATAATTATGCTAAAGTACTTTAGCAAAAAATGTTAGAAATTAATCCACCTCGTTTGCGAAGGGAGGGCGGTTCTCTCTAATCGTTAATATATTGTTATATAAGGAGATATGTTATTATGTGTCATGTGGGTATGCCCAAATATCTTAATATTTTATTTGCTAAAAAAAGCTTGACAATATGGCGATAATGATATAGCATGAGCAGATAAAGTGCTTTTACAGCAGGTGCGATCATATTTTGCTGTCTTTTGTGTTTAATGTTGCAAAAGCCTAATTTGAAAGCTGGTCTATGAAACAAACCGTTCCCAGATTAAAAGATATTGCCAAAGAGGCCAATGTATCGATGACAACGGCATCACTGATTTTGCGCAATGAGGAAGGGCGTTTTCATACGGACACCCGCCATCGCGTCATGGATGTGGCCCGTAAGCTCGGTTGGCGCCGGAACCTTCTGGTCGAGAGCATGCAGACGGGCCGAACGCGCACAGTGGGGGTGCTGGTTCCGCCGTACGATTCTTTCTGGTCGAATGTTTTGTTTGGCCTGCATCATGAACTGGTCGCCGCGGATTACATGCCCATTACCCTGTGGATTGGCGATGACATTGAAACGCTTCTGGCCCACTCCCCGCAGCCGGCCAGCGGGCTGGATCAAATTAACCGGCTCATCGACCGTCGCGTGGAGGGTTTTGCGCTTTGGCCGGATACCGCCGATGCCTACCGTGACATATTCAAAGAACTGGTGGGGCGAGGCGTTCCCGTCGTGGTTATCGACAGCGAACTAACGGACTCCAAGATTGCCGATTCCATCCAAACGGACGAGGAATCCGGCAGCTTTCAGGTGGCCCGGCATCTGCTGAGACTGGGACACCGAAATATCGGCTGTTTGATCGAAACGGAACTGGCGTCAAAGCGCTGGCAGGTCGCCCGGCAGAAGTATTTTGAATTCGCTTTGAGCGAACGCCCGGACGTTCG
>CAZOCV010000051.1:0-5445 GCA_964578395.1 uncultured Pirellulales bacterium | reverse complement strand
CAGAGGCCGCTGGAGTTGGGTCGTCATGCGGCCAGGCTGCTGATCGGCCGCATCACGGGCGAATTGAAAGGCGCTGAGCCGCACACCATCAAGGTAGGGTGCTCATTAATTGAACGTCAATCAACGGCGTTGGCGAATGGTAAGTGCAAAAGGACGGCGTAGCTTTTGGGTAAGTATGTTTCAGGCATGAGGATTTTGGCAACATAAAGGAGAAATGAAATGAGTATCAGAAGTATCGCTATTATAGGTGTTATGATCACGGTTGGTTTCTGTACGCAGGGATATGCTGATTTGCCGGAAAATTTTGAGTCTTATGCCGATACCGCGGCGATGCAGGCCGTATGGCAGGTTCTTCCCATCACGCAGCCGGCGGTGAGCACGTCGCTGAGCACGTCGGAGTTTTATACGGGCGCAAAATCGCTGCGCTATTATTACAACTGCGGAGTTTCTCCCTATTATAGCCAGATCATCCAGGTCTTCCCCAGCGACCAGAACTGGACGGACTATAATGTTCTGAATTTCTGGCTCAAGGGCGAATCCAGCGCCACCAATAGCGGCGAATATCTATGTATTTATCTCTATAAGTTGAATGGGACGGTCTATAACGATCCCAATGATCTGGAGCTTATCGGCAGCACCTCGTTAAGCAGCGTTATGCAAACGGCCGCGTGGCAGGAGATTCAGGCGAATATTCAGGCCGGCTTTGGCGATCGCAGCGCGGTGCGGGCCATCGGCATCGGTGTTGAGCCGCATTATTATGGCGACGGCTATTTATGGTTTGACGACCTCTCGCTGGACAGCGCCACGATGGAGCCGCTGGATAATTTTGAAAGTTATGCCGACACGGCGGCGCTGCTCGATTTCGGCACCAATGATGGTAATGGCGGCGGCTGGTCGGGCGGTGTTTCCGTCCCCACTACAGCCGTTTTATCCCTGTCCACCACGGAGGTGTACGAGGGCCTTCAGGCTATGAGGTATGATTATAACAACAGTGTTGCTCCCAATTACTCCAAGGCCATGAAGTGGCTGCCCTGGAGCAGCGGTAACGGCCTTGATTTGCGGCCGTATGATTTTCTCACGCTTCGTTTCAAATGCACCGATGCGTCAGGCTATTTGTTTATGTATCTTGTCGATGGCTATGGTAACAATCAAGCTAGAATCGATTACAACGGCCACGAGATGCTTCCTGAAGGTGATTGGACGAAGTGGGAAATTGATCTCTCGACCATTCCTAACGATGACAAATGGATGGTCGGCCGCCTGGACCTTTACATGAACGATGATACAGCTACCGGCTGTTTGTGGAATAGTGGTACGGTGTACTTCGATGATATCCACTTGAATCTCTGTGTTCTGGACATTCCCGGCGATGTGGACGGAAACTGCCGCGTCAACTATCAGGATTTGGTCAAGTTCGCCAGTTACTGGCTGGATAATACCTGTGTGGCGGAAACCTGGTGCGATAGCTGCGATATCGATAAGAGCGGCGAGGTTGACCTGCTTGATTTTGCCGTTCTGGCCAACCATTACGGCGAGTGCAATCTGCTCATTCAGGGAGATTGCGACTAAGAAGGCTTGCGTCAAATGTTATCAGGAAGAAAGGCCTGATGGCGCAAAATATGTAACGTAGATACAAGCGATTGACGGATGTTATGTTCAAGAAATATCTCATATTGAGTCTGATGATTATGACGCCGATTTGGGCGGCAACGCCGGATTACATCTTTGATGTCAGTGCGACCGGCCAAACCGTTATGGGTTTCGGTGCGCAGATTTGGTCTGGAGATACGAATGTCAACTCGCTGCTGAGCAATCTCAACTGCAAATACGTTCGCATGGAAATCGGCCCCAACTGGGCCTCTGTGACCCAGCCTCCGCCGACGGATTCCAGCAGGGCTTCGTTTGATGCCTATTTTGCCAATAATATTGGTTCCGGCAGGGTGAGCAACCTGTCCGCTTCCTGGGCCATGACGGATAATCTGGGAATTGAGGTTATCGCCAATCAGTTTCATGCCCCCAGCGCCTGGCTCGACGGCGGTAATCAGTTGCTGTCGGCCTATTTTCAGGATTTTGCCCTGCTCTGGGGGGCGACGGTGGCGTTTCTGGATAGCCACGGGATGCGGCCGGATTACGTGGATTTGCTCAATGAGCCGGAAGGCAACTGGAATGTGTATGTGCCGCCGGCCGCTTACAATAGCGTAGTGAAACTGGTTCGCACCGAGCTAGACGGCCGCGGCTTTGCCGATGTCGGCATCATGGGGCCGGGTTTGGCCTATCTGGACCACAATAACGGCGGCCAAACGTGGGTGAACGCCCTGGATGGCGATGGCGTGGCTTCTCTGGCCGCCTGGAGCACGCATGCCTGGGATGAAAGCTTTGATACGGATTGCGGCCCTGAATTTCTGGAAAACCGCTGGGTTGATTTCGGCAATGCCATTGCCAATAAAGACCCCCAAGGTGTGCTGCCTGTTTTTGTTACGGAGTATATGACCGGCGCAACCACCTTTAACGGCGTGAGTTATCCCTCGCCGGGTTCGGCGTCCAGCGGTACGGCCAGCGAAACGAATGTTTTTGCCGTCCGCGTTTTTCAAAATACCCTTACCCTCTTGAATTGCGGCGCCAATGCCCTGGTGCTTTGGGAAGCGGCCGACCAATACTGGAACAGCAATAGCTGGGGTTTGCTCCGCAGTGCGGCTGTGGGCAATACGCCGCGTCCGGCGTATTTTGCGCTATCTTCTCTGTTGCCCGTTATCCCCGATAACGCTCAGGTAATCGAGAAAAACTGGACGGATAATGAAGTCATTGCTGCGGCCTTTGTGCAAGGCAATACGTTGGTTGCGGCCTTTGCCAATGGAACCACCGGCGTCAGGCAGCGGGTGGCTCAGCTTATGAACATCAACGGCGCCCAGGTCATTCAGGCATGGGCCTTCGAGAACGGCAGTGTGGTCGATAGAACGTCGGCCGTAGTTTGGAACCAGGAGCTTCGGCAGGCATCGGTTTCGCTTGCGGCGGAAAGCACGCTGACCGTGGTTTTCTCCATCAATGAATGTTTGGAAACTTTGAATGGTGATTTAAGCGGTGATTGCGTCGTTAACCTGGTTGATTTTTCGATGCTGGCGAGCAACTGGCTGGAATCAAACTTCAGCCCGCAGCGTGTGGTGCTGGATGATTTCGAGTCCTATGCGGATAACGCAGCGCTGCTTGATTTCGGAACCAACAATGGCTCCGGCGGCGGCTGGTCGCCCGGCGATTCCACCGCGGATTTATCCTTATCCGTCGCAGAAGTGCACAGCGGCAGTAAGGCCATGAGGTACGATTACAACAACAGCGCCAGTCCCTATTTTGCCAAGGCCATGCAGTGGCTGGTCTGGAGCAGCGGTAGCGGTGTTGATTTCCGGCCGTATGATGTTCTTTCGATCAGTTTCAAATGCACCGATGCTTCAGGTTATCTGCAGGCGACGCTGGTGGACGGCTGGGGCATCAATCAAGCCGCTATCCAATACAACGCCGCCGCCGTTTTGCCCGAAGGTGATTGGGTTGAGTGGCAGATTGATCTGACGGCGATTCCTGATAGCGCCAAGTGGATGGTCGGCCGCGTGGACCTTTTCATGTTGGATACAAGCGGCACTTATGGCAATTCCGGTACGGTCTATTTCGACGACATCATGCTGGTCGATTCATCGTCGCTCACGCAGTGTGATGGATTTCAGCCGGGAGATATTACCGACGATTGTGAAGTCAACCTGGAAGACCTGAGTGAAATGGCCCTGAATTGGCTGGAGAGTGCAATATTTGAGTAAAACGTATCCTGGGTGTACAGGGTGCAAAACGTATATTCTTATTAAGGAGATGGAAAAATGTGTAAGTGGAGAACAAAATTGTTAGTTGGAGTGGTAGCTTGCCTCTGGGCGGCAAGCGCTTCAGCGACGCTGGATGTGGTTCTTGAAGACTTCGAGTCGTACGCGGATGATGCGGCGCTGCTGGCCTTCGGAACCAACAACGGCGCCGGCGGCGGATGGAAGGGCGATGGAACCGCTGTTTTGACCCTGTCCACCACCGAGGTAAACAGCGGCAGCCAGGCCATGAAGTGCTATTTCAACAACGGCGCCAGCCCTTATTATGCCAAGCCCATGAAGTGGCTGTCCTGGCCCTCGGGCGCCGATGGCTTTGATTTCCGGCCCTATGATATCCTCTCGATCAGCTTCAAGTGCACGGATGCTAATGGTCCTTTGCGGGCAAGGCTCGTTGATGGCTGGGGCGGCGATCAGGCCACCATCGATTACAATGGCGGCGCCAAAGTTCCTGTCGGCGATTGGATTGAATGGCAGATCGATCTGACCGTGATTCCCGATAGCCAAAAATGGATGGTCGGCCGCGTGGATCTGATTTGTGCCGCAGGTGATTATGGTGTTGGGACGATGTACTTCGACGACATCGGCCTGATTGTTCCCGAGCCGGTAACGCTTTCGCTGCTGGCTTTGGGCGGTGTGGCTGCGCTGCGGCGTCGCCGTCACTGATGTAGTGCGATTTTGCGGCAAGTGTTCCGGGAGTATGGCTTCCGGAACGCTTGACCGCCTTAATGCAGTAAATGGTGTTGCGATATACGGCTGTAACGATTTCCGCGGTGAGCCACGGCCGTTTGGAAAATGATGAGTGAAATTGCCGGACGGATTTGTCGATCATCAGGCGATGGAGACGCCGTTTTGTCAGGCATTATAATGAAACGGGCATAGCGTATGAAAGAGAGGTTGGTTATGGCCAGGAAACGTGCATTTACCCTTATTGAATTGTTGGTGGTGGTGTCCATCATCGCCTTGTTGGTGTCCATATTGCTTCCGGCCCTGGGCAAGGCCAGAGAGTCAGCGCGGCGGGCCGTATGCTCAACGCGACTGCGCCAAACCGCTCAGGCGTGTTTTGCCTATGCGTCCGGCGTGAATAATGACAAATTGCCTCAGGGAACCATGCGTCCTTCCAGGAACAATATGCCCGGCTGGAGCCAGACGGATTACATCATGGACGAGGAATTTAATGGTATTAATAGATATCTCGAAGATACGCGCGTTATGAGCTGCATTAACACCGAGGAATGGTACGCCTATGATTCCGAATATATCGATGGCCGACCTTTTATTCCCAGTTGGAACCTGCCTAACTGGCCCGCTTACTTGTTGGGTTATAATTATCTCGGCGGTCATTTTGCCAAGATGTGGCCGGATCCTGTCGATCCGGAAGCAGTGAAATGGGATTCTCCCAATAAACTGTCTGATCCGGGCTACCTGCCATTAATTGCCGATAAAACGAGCCAGAGTACTTATTATAAATCGACAAGAATGGCTCATGGCGGTAATAAAGATTACAAAAGCAACAACTTCACCGATCCTCCCTACGAACAGGCGCCGCAGGCCGGCGGAAATGTCGGATTGCTCGATGGTTCTGTGCATTGGA
>CAZOCV010000050.1:0-19178 GCA_964578395.1 uncultured Pirellulales bacterium | reverse complement strand
ATTTATTTGTTTCAATCAACGCTTCGAGCCTCATGCACATTTTGCGAATCTTCCATAAGCTCAAGCCATAGCGCTGGCTAATGGTCTCACAACTCTCGCTGCGGATGAATCGGTCATAGCCTACGGCCAGTTCCAGCGGCGCCAGGGTGTCGTTATGACGGTGCAGGGTGATGTAGTGGTCGTTGGCCAGGCCGTGCAACAGCCGCCGCACCTTCCGGGTGAGCCGCCGCCGCTCCAGGCCCGTCAGTTGCGATAATTCCCTTAGCGACAGGCCATATTGCAGGTATGGCTCGATCAGCCGCCGGTCTTCCCCCCGCAGCAAATGCAGCCGGTCCCGCAGCTTATCCGCGACGCAACGCAGGCCAAACCTCTTCTCGATGGATTCCTCAATTTCTAGCGGTTCAAATGTCATAAAAATATACTATATATGTTTAATTTTAGATAAATAAGTTATATGATTACTAAACATAATTATAATATACACTATTATTTGAATTTTGCAAGCGAAAATTGAAAAATATATTAATATTTTATTTTTTTAAGTTGCTTATAAAACTTCCTGATGTATATATAGATAGTGCTATATAACATAATGTAGCTTTTATTTAAGGATTTTAGACGGAGAATAGCCATGTCGTTAGGTGAAATCATTCGTAACCGCCGAGAAGAAATGAAATTAACCCTGGATGAGGTCAGCCGCCGCACCGGCTTTTCCAAGCCTTACATCTCGACCATCGAGAACAGCACGGTCAAAAACCCGCCCAGTGACGACCTGCTGGTGCGAATGGAGCAGTTGCTGAATTTTGAGCCGGGCCTGCTGGTGCGTATCGCCCACCTGGAAAAGATGCCCGCCGATGTGCGTGAGGAGTTCGAGAACCATCAGGCCGAAAACCAGCAATGGCGGACCCTTATCCGCCACCTGCTCGAAAAGGGCGAATTGAAGCTGCCGGCCCATATGAAATTGCCCGACCTGGACGATCCGCGCGCCAATCACACCGACCCGGTTACGGCCGGGCGACTGATACCCGTCATCAATAATGTGAGCGCGGGCTACCCGAATGACTACGACGACAAAGGCTATCCGCCGGGCGGCGCCGACGATTACGTTCGCTGCACCGACCTGCATGACCCTAATGCTTTCGCCGTTGTCGTTGTGGGCGATTCGATGGAGACGAAGTACCACGAAGGCGACATCATCATTTTTTCGCCGGCCGCCGATGTCGCTCCCGGCGACGATTGTTTCGTGCGCATGACCGACCCTTACGAAACGACCTTTAAGCGCGTGTACTTCGAAGAAGACGGCATGATTCGCCTCCAGCCCCGCAACCAGAAATACGCCCCCGCCATGCTGCCCCGCGAACGCATCACCGGCCTGTGGAAAGCCGTCATCCGCTACGAACGGCTGATGGAGTAAAGTAGCTCAACCGTCCCCGGTTGAGATTTTTCAGAATCAACGACGAATGTCTGACTCTTTAAATTAGTATATGCTGCGGAAAAGCATTTTTGTCATTACCGCGCAGGCGGGAATCCAGCTTCGTAGGGTGGGTCTTTGACCCACGCGGTAAAATAAATGAAGGGTGGAAGACCTGACTTACAAAACAACATATCTTTAATTGACGGAGGTGTATTCCATGGAAATAAACGGTTCGTTATTGACCTTGCCCCTGTTTCGGAAAAAAACGTTTATGTGGCAAAGTTTTGCGCTAGCCATGTTCGGAGCGGTTAGTTCTCTTTTATTGATGATACATATCGTCATCATTGTGCGTTCAGGCGATGTTGTTGCCATGGATCACTGGATCGGATTGGGGGCGGCGTTTCTGATTTTCACCATGTTTTTACCGTTATCAATTATTCTATTTTTTGCAAATATCGTTGTGGCGAAGTTTGATGAAATGGAACGAATTCTCGCATCATTGCAACCGCCGCATACGCCAGAAGATCCGTAGGGGGGGTATGGCCCACGCGGTAATTAGTTCCTGTTGCCCAAAGCCCGTTCGGAGTTCAAGCTTCAGCTTGGCCGTTTTTGATGTGCGCACGACGAGGGCAAAAGGCCAGCCTGAAGGCTGAACTCCCAACGCATGTTCTTCCGTAACGGAAACTAATTCGTTTGTCAGTTCGAAGCCGTACCCTTGGCCGGCGGAAAAAGACGGCGGAAAAAGATGTCTTGACGTGGGGGGGTAATTTTTGGTAGAATAATGGGCGTTTGGCGAAGGGAATTTTGCGCGGGTATATTATCATACCGGAAAAACAGGATGGCGCATAATGCTGAATCATAAAGACCGAAACGACCAGATTCATATCATCAGCATGGATCCATTGCTGGTGGAGGATATTTATGAGCGGCTGCGTGAATTTCCCGGTCTGGAAGAGGTTCGGCTGGTCAAGCCCGGCGGCAACGGTTCGGCGATTCCTGCCGATGACATCCTTGATATGGCCCGTGATACGCTGGCCTCACGAGTTTTAATTATCGATATTCGCAGCCAGACCCGATCGCGCCTCCAGCGCGCCTATAGCGACATTTCCAGATTCAATCGTCCGGATTTCAATAACTATTGTTATTCGGTTCTGGTCGGCGATGGGCCGGTGAATGCGTTTCAGCCCGACAAAGGCATCAACGCGTTTCCCGCCTATCTGGCCGATCTGCGGATTGATTTCAGTCCGGCGGTGTTTTTTGGCGATCCCTTTCTTTATTACAGCTTCGAAGAGATGCAGCAGTTGGCCGTATATGAGCATACTCCTTTTCCGGAAAGAATCTCCCAGCATTTCGATAAATATTTTAAGGAAGACCGGCCGTCCGTCGGTCTGGTGCGTCGTTTTTTTCGGGCCGCCGACAAGCAGGGGGATGAAAAAATCAAGGCCAGGGACGAACGGCTCAAAACCCTGAAAAAATTGTGCATGAGAATGTTTCAGGAAGGATTTCCTGAAGACTACGAGCAGATGCTGGAGGCGATTTCCCGTGAAGGGTTGGCTTTTCCCGGCGAAATCCTCCGATGCAATGTGTATCCGTTTTATTTTGAAGAGTGGGTTCTGGATGTTTTCCGGAAGGCCCAAGCCGCAATTTGACCTTGTGCCTTCTCCTCGTCTCCGGCCTGTCGGAATATATGCTTATCGCCGCCGCAAGCCGCCGGTTCGTATTATACCCCTGTATGTTGTGCGGTAAAGCTTCGGCCAGACTGGGGACGGACGTTTTTTGTCTGAATAACACAAACTGACCGATGGTTCAACGCAATGGTGTAAAATTGTTTGTAAAACAGGATATTAGCTTCGAATGTCATTCCCGCGCAGGCGGGAATCCAGAAATCGAGTTTAATACTGGATACCCGCTTTCGCGGGTATGACAGGTCAAATCGGTCAGTTTGAGTAAATAGTCAAAAATCAGATATAAATTATCGGACGGCCCATAAAGGTCCGCTTTTTTTGTTCTTTTTCCTCCAAACGGAAAAACCTGCGGTTACCGGCTGGAATCCTCTTTTATTCACGATAAAATAGGATGTATTCACTATAAAGGATGGGAGAACCGCTCCGGCGGCCGTTTGGAACAACTGCTTATGCTGTAGAACAATAGGTATCCTGCCGACAATAATGCTATAGCCTCGCCATAGGCGCGGGGCGTTGTCGTATAGATCGAGCGGATATTATCTGCTCCATGCTGGAATCACTCGATGGAGTTCATATGAGAACAGTAAGAACATTTGTGGTAAGTCCTTCACTGCCCGACAATCTCCAACCTTTGCGGGACATTGCGTATAACCTCTGGTGGAGCTGGGACAGGGACGCGATAGAGCTGTTCCGTCGGCTGGACCGTGAGCTGTGGGAGACTTCGGGTCATAATCCCGTTAAAATGCTGGGGGAGTTGTCACAGGACCGCCTCGATGCCGCCTCGCGCGACGACAGCCTTTTGGCCTACCTCGAGCGCGTGCAGGGGAAAATGCAGAAATATCTTCAGTCGCCGTCGTGGTTTGAATCGCTGGGGCCATCGCAGCCGTCGGATATCATTGTTTATTTTTCCGCGGAATTCGGCCTGACTGAATGCCTGCCCATTTATTCCGGCGGCCTGGGTATTCTCGCCGGCGACCATCTCAAGGCGGCCAGTGATCTGGGATTGCCCCTCGTCGGCGTGGGCCTGATGTACCGGCAGGGCTATTTCCAGCAGTACCTCAACGCCGACGGCTGGCAGCAGGAAACCTATCCGGACAATAATTTTTACACCATGCCGATTACGCTGATGCTCCGCGAAGACGGCCGGCCGATACGTTTTCATGTCGGCATCCAGGACCGCGACGTGGTGGTGCAGATCTGGTGCGTGAACGTGGGGCGGGTCAAACTGTATCTGCTGGATACGAATTTGCGCTGCAATCGCCTGGAGGACCGGCAGATTACGGCCCAGCTTTACGGCGGCGACAGCGAGATGCGCATTCGCCAGGAAATTCTTCTCGGTATCGGCGGCATTCGCGCGCTGGAGGCGATGGCCATTGTACCCAAAGTGTGCCACATGAACGAAGGCCACGCCGCGTTTTTGAGTCTGGAGCGCATCCGGGTGGCGATGGAAAAGCATCAACTCCGCTTTGCTCAGGCGCGGGAAGCCACCGTCAGCGGCAATGTTTTCACCACGCATACGCCGGTTCCGGCCGGGCATGATGTTTTTGCGCCGACCCTGATGGAAAAATATTTCAACGGTTATTTTCAGCAGTTGGGACTGAGCTGGGACGATTTTCTGGCGCTGGGGCGCACCAAATTGCAGGACCGCAATGAGCCGTTCAGCATGACCACGCTGGCGCTGCGGCTCAGTTCGCACCGCAACGGCGTCAGCCAGCTTCACGGCATGGTTTCGCGCGAGATGTGCAAGCCGGTTTGGCCCGGCGATATCCCTGTCGATGAAGTGCCGGTGACGTCGATTACCAACGGCATCCATGTGCGCAGTTGGATTTCCGGCGAGATGAGCGATTTGTTCGACCGTTATTTAGGCCCGCGCTGGAGCGAACGGCCCAGCGATATGAGTGCGTTCAGCCGTGTCGATCAGATTCCCGATGAGGAATTGTGGCGCGCCCATGAGCGCCGGCGCGAACGCCTGGTGACGTTCGCCCGCCGCCGGCTGCGCGGACAGATGACCCAGCGGGGCGCCAGTCCGGTGGAATTGGCGCTGGCGGATGAAGTGCTCGATCCCGAAGCCCTGACCATCGGCTTCGCCCGGCGGTTCGCCACCTATAAACGCGGAACGCTGCTGTTTCAGGATATGGAGCGTTTCGCCCGCATCATTGGCAACAAGGATCGCCCCGTGCAGATTATTTTTGCCGGCAAGGCTCACCCCCGCGATACGCAGGGCAAGGAGCTTATTCGCAAACTCGTCCACGCCATCCGCAAGGAGGATTTCCGTCGGCGCGTGGTGTTCCTGGAAAACTACGACATGAACGTCGCCCGCACGATGGTGCAGGGCGTGGATGTCTGGCTCAATACCCCGCGGCGCGGCATGGAGGCGTCGGGCACCAGCGGCATGAAGGTATTGGCCAACGGCGGGCTGAATCTGAGTATTCTGGACGGCTGGTGGTGCGAGGGCTACAGCAACAGCCACGACACCGGCTGGGCCATCGGCCGGGGTGAATCCTATGAGGATGAAGAGTATCAGGACGCCGTCGAATCCCGCGCCTTGTACGATTTGCTGGAAAAGGAAGTTATTCCCTGTTTCTATCAGCGCAGCAGTGATCGTGTGCCGCGCGGCTGGCTGCAAATGATGAAAGGCTCCATGCAGAAACTTACCGGGCATTTTTCCACCAGCCGAATGGTGGCGGAATACAGTCAGGGATTTTATCTGCCGAGTCTGCGGCGCTACGATGGATTTATCGCCGGCGACCTCCAGCGGGCGAAAACCCTCGCCGACTGGAAAGACTCCATGCGCGATCGCTGGGGCGAAGTCCAAATCGGCAAGGTCGAGGCGATTTCTCACGACAAGCTGCTGGTGGGCGGCAAACTGGAAGTGCGCTGCCAGGTGCGTCTGGGGACAATTGACCCCGGCGACGTGCTGGTGGAACTGTATCAGGGACCGGTGGACGCCGAAGGGAAAATCAACTACGGCGAAGCCGTGGCCATGGCTCCGAAAGGCGATGTCCGCGACGGCTGGTATGTTTTCACCGGTTATATTCCCTGCCGCTACAGCGGCCAGTGCGGTTTTTCGGTGCGAATTATCGCCAGCCATCATGACCTGGTCGATAAATACGATACCGGCCTGGTCCGCTGGGATGAGGAGCAATCCGCCGATCCGGAAATCGCCGCCGTCGTCAAAGCGGATAATTAGTTCCTGTTGCCCAAAGCCCGTTTGGAGTTCAAGCTTCAGCTTGGCCTTAGCGAATACGGCGTTTTATGGTTAATAAACGCTGTTGGCGATACGAAAAATCGCGGGCAGTCCGCCTCAGGCGGACGCGTCGCGAAATGCCTTTTTCGCATCAATAACACAGTTGGCGGCGGGGGAAATCGCCAATAAGATTATTTGGTTACGGCAATCGTTTCCATGGGCGCCCAGATGCCTTTGCCCTGAACTTCCGGCAGCGGGTCCTGGCAGGGGTCCGTATGCGTCCACCAGCGAAGATTGGCCGGATCCGAAGCGTTCATGGCATCGTCTTTGGCGGTGTCGGTGCCGACATATTCATAATAGAAAAATTCGTATATCTCATCCCCCAGTTCGACCAGAAATATCGAAAAGTTTCTCATGTTACCGCGATCCATCTGGTCCACGACGCCCGGCCAGACGCCCTGATGCAGCATGCGGTATTCCTTTTCCTTTTCCGGTTTGATGCGGGTTACCATGGCCACCACGTTTTGCGCCTTATCGCTCACGTCTTTGCCGCGAATAAAACAAATCCATTCCATTTGCAGCCACTTGCCGCCATACTTCTGGGCGCGGGGATGGGGGACAATCAGGGCATTGAGTTTTTCCACTGCTGGGCAGGATTTTTCAAAGGCCGCCGCGGCGCCGAGATAATCCTTGCCGCCGGGGTAATCGAAATAAAGCATGCAATAGGTTTTATCGTTAAGCTTTTTTTGAAACGCCGAAAGATTGCTGATGTCGGCCTTTTTAAGCCGCTTGACGGTTTTTTTCTCATAGAGAAGTTTGAGCGTTTCGGCAAAGGCGTTTTCCTGGCCCTCCTTAATCTGGGCGAAAAGGGCGACGTGCGTTTCCTTGCCGGAGAGGAGATAATTTTCATAAGGAGAAAACGCCCAGGTCAAACCGCCGGACATTTCCAAAACGAGCAAAACGACGATACATTTTTTTATGATGTTTTGGTTACGCATCTTCTGCCTCATCTTTCTTATCTGAAGGTCCAGTATAAAAACACCATGATAACAAACAACACCGCGGCCAGGAAGCGATAATCGGCCAGACCGGGCCAGCCTTTGGTCTTGACGGCCTCGAGGGGATTAGACCAGGTAAGATTTCTGGCTTTGGTGCCGTCCGCATCAGGCATCAGGAGGGAAAAAATAACGAGCATTGCCGAACATATGACGAACAGATAAAAAGCCATCATCATGAAAGGAACATGCCAGTGTGTTATATCCTTGAACCAGCCAAGCAGAAAAGTTATTAGTCCCAAACCGGAGCCGATATAAAGCGTATATTGTGCAGCACGGGCGGAAGCCTTGCGCCAGAAAATGCCCCAGAGAAAAACGGTCGTTATCGGCGGGGCAATATGACAAATCATATCATTTAACCCCTGAAAAAGGCTCTTATAATGCCCGACATACGGCGACCAGAGAATGGCCGCTATCATACCGAAAAACGTCACCCATTTGCCTACCCGCACCAGGGAGCGTTCGGAGGCCTCCGGCCGCCAGCGCTTGTAGATGTCATAACTGAAAAGCGTCGCAATGGAATTCAGCGCCCCGGCGACGGTGCTCATCAGGGCCGCCAGCAGTGCCGCGGCGATAAGCCCTTTGAGGCCGACCGGAACAAGCTGGCCCACCATAAAGGCGTAGGTGTTGTCTCCGGTGGGGTTAATGCCTTCAGGCATTTTATGCTGGTTCATCAGCGCCAGACAAATCAGACCGGGCAGCACAAAAATAAAGATGGGGAAAATTTTGATAAACCCCGCAAAAAGAGGCCCCATGCGGGCATGATTTTCGTTCTTGGCGCCCAGCACCCGCTGTACGATGGTTTGATCGGCGCACCAGTACCACAAGCCGATAATCGGATAACCCAGAAAAATAGAATACCAGGACAGGTGCGATGGGTCTGAGGCGGAACGCAGGACGGTGAGTTTCACCGGTTCGACATTATTGACGATTCCCTCCCAGCCTCCGGCGTGAAAGTAACCGATAGCCGTAATCAAGACAGCGCCCAGCACCAGAATAACCGTTTGAATCGCTCCGGTAACCGCCACGGCCATCAACCCTCCGATGATGGTATAAAGACCGGAAAACACCGCCGCCAGGACGATACTGACAAAGATATTAACGCCAAACATGCTTTCCAGCACAATCGCGCCGGCGTAGAGGGAAAAACTGATATGAATGAAAATGGCCGCGATGATGGAAAGAAACGCCAGCCAGTCCCGGCAGCTTCGGTTATAACGGCGTTCGAGAAAATCCGGAAGCGTTGCTACTTTGGCGCGAATATAAAAGGGCGCGAAAAACAGGGATAACGCAATCAGAGAAAAGGCGGCCATCCATTCAAAATTACCAATCACCAGGCCGTTGAGATATCCCTCCTGCGCCAGGCTGACCAAGTGAATGGTGGAAATGTTCGTCGAA
Source organism: uncultured Pirellulales bacterium (assembly GCA_964578395.1). Taxonomy (GTDB): domain Bacteria; phylum Planctomycetota; class Phycisphaerae; order Sedimentisphaerales; family SM23-30; genus JAFGBA01. The sequence continues at coordinate 10,439 of CAZOCV010000050.1, read as the reverse complement.
AACAGGGCCAGCCCGATAACTGGCCAGGTCAGCGTGCCGCCGGCAAGGAAATACCCTTTGCCTTCGGATTCAATCGTAACATCCTTCTTCCGGCGTCCGGCCATACACCCGATGAAAATCATGGCCGCCAGATAGATAACGATAACGAGCCAGTCAATAACATTCATGTTCATAAGCAGGACTCACTTCCAGGTTAGAATTGAGACAGGACATTGTTTTGAGCATGCTCGATGTGGTTCATGAGATGCTTGAGCGCCAATTCCTTGTGGCCGTCGATGATGGCCTGCAGGATGCCGGTATGTTCTTTGATGGCTTCCACCGCGCGGGCGCCGGTGGCCGTAGTTTGGTGACGATATATTTCGATTCGCGTGCGGAGGTTGGCGAGCATTTCCTGAAGGTTGGGGCAGTCCGATTGCATGGCGATAAGGTCATGAAGCCGGGTATCCAGCCGCACTTCCGTCTTAATCAGTTCCGCATCCTTTTTGCCCAGGCAGTCTTTGAAGTCTTCCATGAGCTGGCAAAGCGGCTTGGGGATCCCGTACAGCCGGTCGAAGGCATGTTCCAGGGCCATACACTCCAGCCGCCGCCGAATTTCATAAATTTCCCGTATTTCCTTTTCAGTCAAAACCGCCACATGACAGCCGCTTCTCGGCACGGATACCAGCAGGTGCTCCTCCGCCAGCCGTTTTATGGCTTCGCGGATGGGCGCCCGGCTGATGCCCAGGGCGTCGGCCAGTTTGGCTTCGGTGATTTTTTCTCCCGGTTTAAGTCTCCCTGAAACCAGGGATTTATACAACTGCTGATAGACTTTTTCTGAAAGGCTGTTATCCTGTTTCAAATTGGCTAATTTCATACTTGACGGCTCCAGAATTGGGGGTAGAATAGTCGATTGTCGACAATTAGTCAAGCCCCAAAAGCATAAAAAAAGGCGGTAAAATGATTATCGATGCTCATATTCACTTGTGGAATAAAATTAACGGCAGTTTGGGCAGTCTGCCGGTAAAACCTGTAAAAAACGGCATCATAACCATTGGCGGCAAAAAATGCCAGGGGATGCCCACCTGGTTTTCGGATTGCCGCAGTACGGCCGAACTGGCGCTGGCGGCCATGGATGATGCCGGGGTTGCCGGCGCTGTCGTCACCCAGGAATTTCTCGACGGCGGCCAGAACGATTATCTGCGGGCGGTCCAGAAAAAGTACCCCCGGCGGTTTTTTGTGCACGGCCTTTTGGATTTCCGCAAGCCCAGGACGTTAAAAAAAGAGTTCCAGTCGCTGCGCCAAAAGGGATTCCGGGGCATCAAGTGTCCGGCCATGGTTTTGCCCAAATTAAATATTAAGCTCGACAGTCCGGAATTGATGTATGTCTGGGGGGAAATGGAATCCCGTGGCATGGTCCTTTCCATCGATCTGGCGCCGGGCCGCATCCAGGTCAAACAAATGGAAAATGTGGTCCGCTGTTTTTCCGGTCTGAAAATATGTATCGGCCATTTCGGCATGGTCGGCCATGATGGCTGGATGGAACAAATTCGTCTGGCGGAACATAAAAATGTTTATATCGAAAGCGGGGGGATTATCTGGCTGTTTCGCCACGAAGATACCTCGTTCAAAGGAGCACAAGCGGCGATAAAACAGGCGCGGAAGGCCGTGGGTTATCAAAAACTGATGTGGGGTTCGGATTACCCGCGCACCATGGTGGACTTTACGTACCGTCAAAGCATGGACTTTATCAAAGACGGCTGTGCGTTTATGAGTGAAAAAGAAAAACTCGCGTTCTTGGGCGGCAACGCGGCGGCGGTCTATGGCTTTACGCCGTCGAAGGTCAAATATGCTCCCCACCGTAGAGTTACGGAATCATAAAAAGAAAGGAAGATAAAATGAAATTAAAAGATAGAGTGGCCATCGTTACCGGCTCCAGCAAAGGAATCGGCCTGGGCATCGCGCGGGTGTTTCATAAGGAAGGGGCCAAGGTCGTGGTCACCTGCCGAACGGAGGCCGAAGGAAAAAAAATCGCCGATGAACTCGGCGCCGCCCTGGGCCGGGCTATCTTCACCCGGACCGATGTCACCAGCAGCAAGGACATTCAGAGCATGATAGCGCTGACCATCAAAACGTTTGGCAAGCTCGACATCCTGGTCAACAATGCGGGGTATCATCTGTCCAAAAACGCCGAGCAGACTTCGGAAGACGAATGGGAGTTTATTCAGAACACCAATCTGAGAAGCACGTTTTTGTGTTCCAAGTACGCGCTGCCTCATCTGAAAAAGACTAAAGGAAACATTATCAACATCAGCAGCATGGTGGGCGTCGTGGGCCAGCCCAACGCCGCGGCCTATTCCGCCACCAAGGGCGGGCAGATTGCCATGACGAAGAATATGGCCATTGATTTTGCTCCTGACGGCGTACGTGTAAATGTGATTTGTCCCGGCTGGATTCAGACGCCGCTGGTAGAAGACTGGTTCGGTCAGCAGGAGGATCCTGACGCCGCACGCCAATATATTTACGCTCAGCATCCGCTCGGCCGAATCGGAACGATAGATGAATGCGGCTATCTGGCGGCGTTCATCGCCAGCGATGAGGCGCTGTTTATCACCGGCGCCCGGTTCGATATTGATGGCGGGGTAACGCTGGGTTATTAAATTCCGGTAAAAAGGGCCGCTATGATAAAGTGCTTAAAACATGTCGCGTTAAGCGTCAGTAATATGGACAGGTCTCTGGAGTTTTACCGGGATTTGCTGGGCATGAAGGTTCTGATGCAGCTTGATATAACAGATGATCGCATCGCACGGGTCATCGGCGTCAAGGGGGCCAAATGCAAAATTGTCCATCTCGAACTGGGCAACGCCGTTTTGGAGATTTTTGCCTATTCCCAGCCGCGCGGCGTCAATAAAGCCCGCGCCATGCATCAGTACGATCATGGCTTGACCCATATTGGTTTTGAAGTGGATGATTTTCATCCGCTTATCGAGAAGCTGAAAACCAGGGGCGTCGAATTTCTCGGCGAACCTGTGGAGTTTCGGCCCAGCGTATGGGTGGCTTATTTTTACGGGCCGGATGGAGAGGTCTGTGAAATAAGACAGCAGCCATGACGGCCTGATGATGCGGAGGCTGCCGCGGCGATAATGCCTTAATTTTCCGTGCGGCGTTACAGCCAGCCGGTTTCCTGGGCCAGAAGTTTTATGTAATGGAGGTAATCCGGCCAGGAGACATCATGGGGAACGCCGTGATCGCATCCGGGAATATAACCGCCGTTTTGGATGACCGGCCTTAATCGGGTGATTTCTTTTTCAATGATTTGTCCTCCTGCGGCGATGCAGCGTTTATCCACGCCGCCGGCGTAGGCCATATTTTTGCCAAACATTTTACTGAATTTGTTGATATCGTTGCCGGCGGCGACTTCGACGGGGTCGGTGGCATTAATGCCGGATTCGATCCACAGCGGGATAAGCTCACCGATATAGCCGTCGGAATCAATGCCATATATGGGCACGCCGGCGTCACGCGCAATCTGGCCCCACGTTTTCCATGTCGGCATAAGATATTCTTTGCACATATCGGGCGATATCATGGAAAAGCCTTTGTAGGCCATATCTTCAGAAATATGAAAGCAATCGGGGACCACGTAATGCAGCGCCCGCTGCAAAAGTTGTGCAACATAATCCGTCCAGAAAGCTATCATGTCTTTGACCCATGATGGATTATCGTAAAAAGCCATGCACAAATTTTCAAAGCCCAGCCATTCTCTGAGCTGCCAAAAAGGTCCGGAAAAATGAAACCGGATGGGGTGTTCACGATTTTTCAGGATGCCGCCCAGTTCCTCGGCGTTTTCCGGCAGGCGGGAGGGGGTGGCGGGGTCGTAGCGAAGCTTCATGTTTTCCCAGTCAGCGCTGGATTCGACGGGGCATTTTATCCATCTCCGTGTGACAAAATCGATGGCGTCGCGCAGATGCCTGAGTTCATATTCATTACTGATTTCGCAGATATTTCCTTTCCAATCCTGAACGATTTGACTGCGGGCTTTTTTTTCAATGATTTTTTCCTCGAATGCAGGAATCATTTGATCCTTGATCCAGAAATTCGGCCCTGAGGACGTCAGAGGGTATTTTCCTCCGACGGCCTTTAAGGCGTATTCATTGGCGGAACCGGAATCCTTGATATGTGCAGGCAATCCTTCGTCATGCCAACGTTTGAGGGTGGATTCCCGGCCGCCGCCGGGAGAAAAAGGCAGCCTGTCGGGATGGCCATAGGTGAGCGTCTCAATATATCGTTGCCTGGCATTCATGTTTGTGTTTTCCTTGTTTTAAAGGGGTTCCTTGTCGTTGGGGCCATGGGGAAACGGACACGCGGCAAAATGTTGATCGCTGATTTTTTTCAGTTCGGGTGCGGCGTCGCGGCACTGCGCCTTGCCCGTAGGGCAGCGGGGCCAAAAACTGCATCCCCCGGGCAGATCACCCGGATCCGCCGCTTCGCCGGTGAGAATGGGCTTAAGTTTAATATCCGGATCCGGGTGCGGTATCGCCGAGAGCAAGGCACGGGTATAAGGATGCGCGGGATGGGCAAACAATTCCTCCGTCGGCGCGATTTCCACAATCCTGCCGGCGTACATGACGGCGATGCGGTCGCTGATATGCCGCACCACGGCAAGGTCGTGCGATACAAAAATATAGGTTAAATGGAATTCGCTCTGAAGGTCCATGAGCAAATTCAAAATCTGCGCCTGGACGGAGACATCCAGCGAGGAAACGGCCTCATCGGCAATGACCAGCGACGGCCGCATAATCAGCGCGCGGGCGATTCCGATGCGCTGTCGCTGGCCTCCGCTGAAGGCGTGGGGGTAGCGGTCGATGTATTCTTCGTTGATGCCGACTTTGGCCAGAATTTGCCGGACACGCTCGGTGCGTTGGCGGCCCCGCGCCAGTTTATGAATGACCAGCGGTTCGGCGATGATGTCGCCGATGGTCATGCGAGGATTGAGCGAGGAAAAGGGGTCCTGAAAAATCATCTGCATTTTCGGCCGGAATGATTTTAACTGTTTTTCCGGCAGTGCGGCCAAATCTACGGTGACGTCATCCGTATGGAAAAGTACGCTTCCGGCGGTGGGCGTTAGCGCCCTGAGAATGGTTCGGACGGCGGTGGTTTTGCCGCAGCCGCTTTCGCCGACGAGAGCGAAGGTTTCTCCGGCGTGTAAATCAAAACTGACCTGGTCAACGGCTTTGATATAACCGGAAATTCTGGTTAAATATCCCCTGGTGTAAATCGGGAAGTATTTACACAACTGATGAACGCGCAAAATGATGTGGTTATCTTCCATGTATGATATCCGCTCTGAAACAGGCCACTTTATGGCCGGGAATGATTTCTTCCAGGCGGGGTGATTCTCCGACGTCGCACAATCCTTTGGCGGCATAGTCACACCGGGGATGAAACGCGCAGCCCCAAAGGCGGGCCATCTGCGCCGGAACGGATCCTTGCACGGGAGTAAGTCTTTTTTTTCTGTTTTTCCAGGCCGGCAGGGACCGCAGCAGGGCCATGGTGTAAGGATGCAGGGGATTTTTGATAATTTCTTTGACCGGGGCCTGCTCGACGATGCGGCCGAGATACATTACGGCCACTTCGTCGGCGGCCTGAGCAACGACTCCGAAATCGTGGGTGATAAGCATGATGGACGTGCCGTATTCACGCTGAAGCTGCTTCATCAGGGCGATGATTTGCGCCTGAAGGGTGACATCCAGAGCGGTCGTCGGCTCATCGGCAATCAACAATTCCGGTTGGGTGATCATGGCCATGGCGATTACCACTCTTTGCCGCATGCCGCCGCTGAGTTCATGGGGATAGCATTTTATTTTGGCGGGCGCGTGGGGAATGCCCACCTTCGTCAGCATGGCCACTACCGATTCTTCGGCTTTTTTTTTGGAGATTCCGGGTTGGGCATGAAGCCGTAAGGCCTCGCCCATCTGGTTGCCGATAGTGTAAACCGGACTCAGCGCCGTCATCGGCTCCTGAAATATCATACTGATAAAGCCGCCCCGGATTTTGTAGAGCATGTCCGATTTTTCCGGCAGGCGAGTTATGTCCACGGGCGTCTGGCCGGCAGGATAAAAAATAATTTTGCCGTCCGCTATTTTTCCGGGGTGGGGAATAAGCTTTAGAACGGCGTAGGCGGTGAGAGTTTTGCCGCAGCCGCTTTCGCCAACGACGCCGAGGGTTTTGCCTCTTTCCATGTCCAGGCTTACGCCGTTGACCGCGAAATATCCGTCGTTTCCGGCGGCAAAGCGGATTTTGAGGTTTTCCATCGTCAGGATGTAATCTCGGTCCATGGTCATGTTATTGGGCCGTATAGGGGTCGGCGGCGTCTCTGATGCCGTCGCCGAGGAAATTAAAACTCAAAACAGTGAAAATAATAAATACCACCGGCAGCAGCAGCCAGGGATAATTGGCGACGGTGGTCATATTCATGCATTCCTGAAGCATCACGCCCCAACTGATGATGGGGGGGCGCAATCCCAGTCCGAGAAAACTCAGCGACGTTTCGCCGAGAATCATCCAGGGCACGGTCATGGTCAGAGAGACCACGATATGACTGGTGAAGCCCGGCAGCAGGTGCTTGAAAATGATGCGCCGATGGCCGGCGCCGAGCAAATACGCCGCGACGGTATAATCCTCCTCGCGCAGAGACAAGAGTTTGCCGCGAACGACCCGCGCCAGACTGGTCCATCCCAGCAGACTCAGCAGCAGCGTGATGGCGAAATAAATCTTCAGCGCCGACCAGTCCGCCGGCAGCACCGCCGAGAAGGCCAGCCACAGCGGTAATTTCGGAATGGAATTAATAATTTCGATGATGCGCTGAATAAAATTATCAACGGCGCCGCCGAGGTAGCCGGAAATGCCGCCGATGGCCACGCCCAGAGCGAAGGTGATAACGATGCTGATGATGCCGATGGAAAGGGAAATCCTCGCGCCGTAAATAATCCGGCTGAGGATGTCCCGGCCGTATTTATCCGCCCCTAGCAGATAAAATCGGGTTTGTCCGGCGGCGGCAGTTGCTTCCGGGGAAGTTTCCGTAGCCGCTTTGACTCCGATGATATGCCTTTGACCGTTCAGCAGGCCGAACAGTTTATAGTGCGGCCCCCTGGCGAAAAGAGAGAGTTTAATGATTTTATTTTCATTTTCACGATAGCTGCGGCGAAAAGTAACCGGATCGGTAAGGCGATCGAAATCAACCACATATAATCCGTTTTCAAAGTTAAACCGCGGTATTTGCGGCGGGCAATACGAATATTTCATATCCTGCCGTTGAGGCGAAAAGGGAGCAAAGAATTCGGCAAAAATGGTGATGAGGTAAAGTATCTGGATAAAAAAGAAGGCCGCAACCGCCAGTTTGTGTCGGCAAAAACGGGCGGTTATCAACGCCCATTGCGATTGGGCCACGAAGGCCGCCTGCGGCGCGCCGGCAAGATGGATGTCTGGGGATTTACGCATTATCTTTTTCCGCCGGAAAATCTTATCCTCGGGTCCAGCCACAATAGCAGCAGGTCGCTGACCAGCGTCCCTAATACGCCCAGCAGGCTCAATACCATAAGCATCGAGCCGGCCAGATACATATCTTCCATCAGCAGGGCGTCGAGCATTAACGGCCCCACGGTCGGCAGGCTCAGAACGATGGCGACGATGGCGCTGCCGGAAATAAGATTGGGAAATAACGCGCCAATTCCGGAAATAAACGGGTTTAAGGCCACTCTTACCGGATATTTCCAAAGCAGCTTCATGGGCCGCAGCCCTTTGGCGCGGGCGGCGATTACATAAGGTTTTTGTAATTCGTCGAGAAGATTGCCCCGCATTACTCTAATCATGCCGGCGGTTCCGCCCAGGCCGATTACCAGTATCGGCAGCCAGATATGTTTGAGCAAGTCGAGAAACTTGAGCCAGTCCCACTGCGGCTGGACGGCGTAGCGGCTGGAGAACAAACCGGAAAATTCCATGCCCAGGTATTTTTTGAACAGATACATGCAAATCAGCGCCAGGAGGAAGGAAGGCACGCACATGCCGATGAATCCCAAAAAGGTCAGGAGGTAATCTCCGAGGGAATATTGTCGGACGGCGGAATAAATGCCCACCGGTATAGCTATCGCCCAGGTAAAAAGAATGGTTCCCAGCGACAGCAGCAGAGTTAAAACAATCCGGTCGCCCACGATATCGTTGACCGGCTGTCCCGCCTGCATCGAGCGGCCGAGATTGCCCTGAAGCAAACCGGCATCGCTTTGGTCAAAACTTATAAACCAGGGCAGTCCCATCCAGCGCAGATACCGGACAGGCACCGGCTCATCCAGCCAGAACATTTTGCGCAGGTCCGCCATTTCCTGCTCGGAGCCGGCATCGCCCTGCTCCGCCAGCATCATCATCCGGGTAGTCAGATAATCGCCCGGCGGAAGCTGAATAATCATGAAAATTAAAATCGACATCACCACCAGCGTTGGAATCATGAATAAAAGCCGTTTGCCCACATAAGGATGCCTGACGGCGGCCATCAGGGCTAACATGAGAATAATCGTAATAAGGAGATATTTTATAATTCCGGCGGCACGTCGGCCCGGTCGGGTTACTGTTGGGCCGCCGGGATTTTCCGCGAGCAGGTCGGTTCGGTCAGGCATTTTAATATGTATCATGGAATCCCTGATTTCCTCAATGACGGCGGGGTGGTCCTCCGGCTTATCGAAAAAATAGGTTTCCATGCCGGCGTTTCCCGGCGTGCGAAACATCCAGCAGGCCACGGCGGATTGGGGGACATTTCTGAAGCCGTTTTTCACCACGACAATGGCCGGCGGAGGCGTGGACACATTGATGGTCCAGACATTATCCTGATTGATGCGAAATATTTCATCGAAAACGGTTTTCTGATTTTCCCGGTCGCTGAACGTGCACGCGGCGTCATAAAGTTCCATAACCTTTCGGCAGGGATGCCCGACGGGCGGTTCGATGCAGCCCGGAGAAAGGGCGGCGGGATTTTGATACAGGCCTCCCATCAAATACCATTTGGCGTAACCGATGGCGAAATTACAGGCGGAGGTCATAGGCACAAAATATCTGGGTTCGACCACCGGCACAAACTCGCTGTTACCTACCCAGACGCTCAGGTCGTGTTTGAGGGCCATACTTTCGGTGTAAAAAAGCCCGCGATTGCGAATTTTGGGAAGCACGCGCAGGCCGATTTCCGTCCAGTCATCGCATACCAGTTGGGCCATGCCGGCGCTGCTGAAGCCGCTGGCCAGATACAGGTAAAAGGTCATGCGCCGGCCGTCCGCGAACGTGCGATAGCCTTCAAAATCCCGTTGGGTCAGTCCGATTTCATCCAGGAGGTCGCGGGCTTTTTGCGGGTCATATTCGGTAAAGCTGTGATAAAGGCCCGCGTGATGGAAAAAAGAAGAGGGTCCCGGGGCGCACTGGGCGGGCTGGGCCTGGCCGCTGTATTCGGCGTCAATCAGTTGCGGCCTGTTGATGGCCAGCGAGAGGGCCTGGCGGAATCTTACGTCATTCAATAACTGACTTTTTGAAAGCGTTTCGGGTTTATCCGGCTCCACCTTATAATTAATATTGACGGCGATAACAAAGGCGCTCCTGTCGCCCGGATACCAGTGATAAATCGTATAATCGCCGTTCTCCTGTTCGCTCATCAAATGGGTATATTCTTCATACGGGATGAACCGCATCTGCATCGTCACTTCGCCGTTGGCGGCGGCGATAGGAATCATGCCGGGACTTTTCTGTTCCAGAACAATCCTGTCCAGATAGGGCAGTTGATTGCCCGCGGTATCAACCATCCAGAAATAAGGATTGCGCACAAAGCTCTGCGGCGGACTGGCTCGGTATTTGCGGTAGATCCACGGCCACAGCGTCGGCTTGTCGGGGTATTCCAATATGCTCATGAGCATATTTTTGAACAGGGCGGTTTCGCTCTGCATTCGTTTGGCGCTGAGCATTTGCCTGATAACGGCCTTGTCCCCGGTCGCCGGGTGGAAGCGGGAAAGATAATGAGCCGGACAGTTTACCATGTTGTCCATGCTTGCGTCAGAGGCCAGTTCCGCCAGAAAGATACCGTTGGGAAACGGAAAACTGAACCTGATAGTGAAATCATCCAGTTTCTCCACGGTGCCGGACAGGCCGCGCACCTTCATGATTTCCGGCACGTCGGCGGTGATGGACTTGTCATTGGCGACGTATTTCCACCAGAACAGGATGTCATCGGCGGTGAAAGGATGGCCGTCAGACCATTTAACGCCTTGGCGCAGATAAAACGTAAAGCAGCGGTTATCCTCGGAAATGTCATAGCCTTTGGCCAAATGCGGGACGATAGGATAGCCCTGGCTCGACCATCGCACCAGGGTGACATAGGACAGGCGATACCCTATTTCCGTCATGGAGGTTTCCGTGGTGAGCCGGCGCCACGT
>CAZOCV010000049.1:0-19190 GCA_964578395.1 uncultured Pirellulales bacterium | reverse complement strand
CATGATTTTTCAGGAACCGATGACCAGCCTGAATCCCGTTTACACCATTGGCGAACAAATCGTCGAAACTATCGAACTGCATCAGAATTTGCATGGCAAGGCGGCCTGGGATCTGGCGATCAATGTATTGCGGCAGGTAGGTATCGCCGAACCGGCGCAGCGCGTGAAGGAATACCCGCATCAGATGTCCGGCGGGATGCGCCAGCGCGTGATGATTGCCATGGCGCTGAGCTGCAATCCGTCGCTGCTGATTGCCGATGAGCCGACCACCGCCCTGGACGTCACCATCCAGGCCCAGATATTGGAGCTTCTTAAAGACCTCCAGCACAGCAAACAGATGAGTGTGCTGCTAATAACGCACGATCTGGGTGTGGTGGCCGAAAACGCCGATGACGTCGTAGTGATGTACGCTTCCAAAGTGGTGGAAAAAGCTTCGGTTAAAGAAATTTTCTCCCGGCCGCTGCATCCCTATACGCATGGCCTTTTGCGTTCCCTGCCCAAGCTGGGCGGCGGACAAAAACGTCTGGAAGTGATTCCCGGCAGCGTGCCTAATCCGCTGCATTTCCCGACGGGTTGTAAATTTCATCCCCGCTGCCCGCATGGCTGCAATGACCGGCGTTGCCAAACGCAGGAGCCGCAACTGGAGTCATTTGAATCCGGCCATATTGCGGCGTGCTGGAAGGTCCGAGAGTTGATGGAGAAACAGGCCTAATGACAACCAACGGCGATATTTTAACGGTGAAAGACCTCAAGACGCATTTTCCCATACGCAAAGGCGTGTTCGCGCGAACGGTCGGCTATGTCAAGGCTGTGGATGGGGTTAGTTTTTCCGTACCGAGGGGCAAAACGGTGGGACTCGTGGGCGAGAGCGGCTGCGGCAAGACAACGGTGGGCCGGACCATTCTGCGTCTGATACCGGCCGCCGCCGGAGAGGTGCATTTCGACGGAGTGGATGTTTTTGGCGTAACCGCGGAAGAGCTTCGGCATATGCGGCGCGATATGCAGCTTATCTTTCAGGACCCCTACGGATCCTTAAATCCGCGGATGACGGTCGAGGGGATTGTCGGGGAGGCTTTGGCGATTCATAAAATCGTTTTTGGCGCTGAACGCCGCGACTATATTGCGGATTTGCTGCGCAAGGTGGGACTCAGTCCGGATTATATGGGGCGTTACCCGCATGAATTTTCCGGCGGCCAGAGGCAGCGCATCGGCATCGCGCGGGCGCTGGCCCTGCGTCCCAAATTCATCGTTTGTGATGAACCCGTTAGCGCCCTGGATGTGTCGATTCAATCGCAGATTGTGAACCTTTTGCAGGATTTGCAGGATGAAATGGGGTTGACGTACCTGTTTATCGCCCACGATCTGGCGGTCGTAGAGCATATCAGCAACTGGGTGGCGGTTATGTACCTGGGCAAACTGGTGGAATACGCCCCGGCGGATGTTCTTTATGCCGAACCCCGGCATCCTTATACGATGGCCCTGATGAGCGCCATTCCCCAACCCAATCCCACGCGCAGCAAACAGCGGATTGTTCTCCGCGGCGAAGTCCCCAGTCCGGTAAATCCGCCCAGCGGCTGTCCCTTTCATCCGCGCTGCCATATGGCCATAGAACGCTGCAAACATGAAATGCCCCCGCTGGAACCCAAGGGCGGCATGAGCGACCACGTCGCCAGTTGCTGGGTAACCAGTTGAAATTGCCGGCCAAAGATAGTCCGATATTGTTTTTTGGGATAAAAGTGTAATTGCATTGATTTAGCACCAAAAGATTAAAAACGCGCTATTATCGGGCGTTTTTCTTCGATTTCTGGTTTTTCGGGGTAAAAAACGGGGGCGACCTGTCTTTCCATCAAGACGCTCTGCTTACCTGTCGATGTTGATAACGAAAATAGTATAGTTTGGTTGTTTCGCTTGGAAGCGTCAGCGTGACGCTGTGCCTGAATCAGGGCGAAACACAGTGCTGTATGAGGAGATTGGTTCGATGCAAAGCACGCAAATATTACAGTTTGATACGTCATTGATTGTTGCCTTTGTGCGGTCCATTAAGAACGTATTGAGTACGATGGCGTCGGTGGAAGCAACCGTCGGGAAACCCTATATTAAAGAGGGAGAAAAACCCGGCCATGACGTCAGCGGTATCGTAGGATTTTCCGGTGAAGTCCGGGGCAATGTGGTGGTCAGTTTTTGCATGGATACCGCACAAAAGGTCGTGGAGGCTTTCAGCGGCATGACCATGGAAGTCACGTCGGCTGATTTTGCCGATGCCGTGGGTGAATTGTGCAACATGATTGCCGGTAATGCGAAAAAAGATTTTGGGATGAACGCGGGGATCGGTATTCCTTCGGTGGTCATTGGCTCCAATCATACGATTGCCCGGCTGCGGGATGTGCCCTGTATCGTGATTCCGTGCACCTGCAGCGCCGGCGATTTTTGCGTGGAAGTCAATATAAAACAGGTCGGTAATGAATAAGTTGTGGAGTTGATAATGAAGATTTTACTGGTTGACGATTCGCGCACCATGCGCAACATCTGGCGGAAAGTTGTCACCGGCTCCCCCGGCGTGGAGGTGGCGGAGGCGGGTGATGGCGAGGAAGGCCTCAAGGTCATAAGCGAACAGGGACCGTTCGACCTGATTTTGCTGGATTGGAATATGCCCAATATGGACGGCATCACCATGGCGAAAAAACTCCGCGAGACCGATAAGAGCACCGTTATCATAATGGTGACGACGGAGGCGGAAAAACCGCGCATCATCGAAGCGATTAAATCCGGCGTAAACAATTATGTGGTCAAACCGTTTACTCCTGAAACTCTCAAAGTGAAAATTGATGAAACCATGAAAAAGGCAGCACAGCCAGCCTGATGGGTTATTAAACAGGTCGCGGGAATCTCTCGTGGCTGGTCGGGCCATGAAAGGACAGGACGAGCATGCCGCTTGTTGTAGGTAAGCAGATGTTTGTCAAAGTCAGTGATGATCGCATGGAAGCGGCGCTGGAGTTCAAAGGGAGTGCGTCAGAATCTGCGCCTGCCGTTTCTTCCGTCATTGATGAGATAAAAAAATTAGGCCTGGCTTTGAATCAGGAGGCCGTGACGCCGCTTGTCGAGAAATTTGTCTCGGCGTTGGAAAAGGGGGAGATTCCGGAGCCGGTTGTGATCGCCAGGGGCACGCCGCCCGTTCATGATGTGCACGGCAGACTGGAAAAGCTGTATGAAAAATCCGGCCAGGCGGAAAACGCGGAATTGAGCGAAGCGGCGCCGGCGGAGAATCAAAGCCATTACGACCGTTCCGCCATCACCACGGTTATGAAGGGGGACGCCTTGATAAAGGTCATTCCTCCCCAAAGCGGGCAGGACGGCCAGGATGTCTATGGCAAAACCGTGCCGCATAAACTGGGCCGTGAAGTCCGCGTGGTGATGGGCAAAAATGTGACGCGCGAAGGCGATACGATTTATGCCGCCGAAAACGGCAAGCTGGAGTGCGTCGGCGACAAAATCGGCGTGGAAACCAAACTGGAAATCCTCGGCAATCTGGATTTTTCCGTGGGCAATATCGACTTCCCCGGTGAAGTGGTGATATGCAAAAACGTCCTGGACCTGTTCAAGGTGCATGGCCATGATTGCGTTACGGTTCAGGGCGTGATCGAAGCGGCGGAGGTTCACGCCGATAAAATACTTCACTCCGTGGGAGGCATGGCCGGCAAGGAAAAAGGTAAATTCTCCGCCGGTGAAGGAATTATCAGCAAGTATATCACCAATGCCGAAGTTCGCTGCGGCGGCGACGTTAAGGTGACCACGGAAATCGTAAATTGCAATTTAATATGTAACGGCAAAGTGGTGGTGGAGCGGGGGCCTCTGGTGGGCGGCCATATTGTGGCGCGCAAAGGCGTTGAAGTTAAGGACCTCGGCAGCGAGGCCGCCATTAAAACCCTGCTGGAAGTCGGCGCCGATGAGAGCTTGCGCCAGCAGGTTTTAAAAGTCGCCCCCGAAATCAAACAGAAACGCGCGAAAGTCGAAAAGGTGCGTTCGATTGTCGAGCCGTTACTGGCCAATCAGAAGCATCTCACCAATGAACAAAAAGAAAAAGCTACGGAACTTTTATATACGGCCTCCGAACTGGAAGACAGCATTAATGCCTTGATCGATGAACTGCGTCAGTCATATGCCGCGTCTCAGGAAAATGCTGTGGCGGAGGTGCGCGTTCTCGAAAGAATCTATCCGGGCGTGGTCATTCGTCTGCCGCAACTGGAAGTCAGAATAACCAAAGACGTTCGCGGTCCGATTACCGTACGCTGCAAGGGTGTGGGTCGCAAAATGCAGGTGGTGGCCGTATCAGATAGCGGCCACGAACAAACCCTGCCCGCGACCCCTAATCGTGACCAGGCCTACGATTTACTCAACGAGTTACTGTCGGATAAACCCATCAAGGAAAAGGTCGTTTAATACCTTTTCCCGGCTTATCGCTTTGGCGGGATGTTCCCCTCCCCGGTCCAATTTCATTATTTCGTCAGAGCGGCTACATCTTTCGCCGTTATGCGGGAGGCTTTCTTGCCCAGCTTGACGCTCAACCAGCTCATTACGGCCGGCGTATAGGGGAACGAGTGCTTCTTGAGCAGTTCCAGCATGGTTGCCTCGCGGCGGTCACGTTCACAGGCTTTGCGCACAGAATTTTCCTGACGCCCCGCCGTAGCTCTTTCCAACCGTCCATCCAATCGGTCCCGTCGCTGACCCATTCTACAACTACCTCTCTTATAAGCACTTACAGAAACTTACGGTATCCTAAAAACGCCTATTATCACTATTTTACGATAGATGTCAAGCTTGATTTTTTCTGCCTGCCGGGATAGAAATAGGCGGATGCGAAACGAACAACTACGAAAAAAAGTTTGGTGGATGGGGTATTTTTTGAGCCTGATTCTGGCTGTAGGTCAGGGTGCGGCCGCCGCGCCGGAGGAATGCTCCGCCGCTATTGGCAAATTACTGGCTCAGCCGCATCAGAAAAAGACGTTTTTTGCCTTACACATCTGTGAAGCCGAAAGCGGCAAAACTCTGGCCGCCCGAAACGCTGATACCCCTGTAGCTCCCGCCAGCAACATGAAACTTATAACGACGGCCGCCGCGGTTGATTTGCTGGGCGAGGATTTTGTATATGAAACCCTCGTCGGGCTGCACCAGCAGAATCTGGTGGTGATCGGCGCCGGCGATCCCTTGACAGGCGATCCGGATTTGGCCAAACAACGGGGTGAAGATTTTTCGGCGGTGATGCGGCGAATCGCAGAGGCCCTTAAAAATCGCGGGGTTGAACGTATTGCGGGGGACCTGGTCATTGACGCCGGAATTTTCGATGATGTGCGTTTTCATCCTTCATGGTCGCCGGCCGAGGCCAATAATCGTTACGCGGCCCAGGTTTCAGGTTTGAATTTCAAGGGCAATTGTCTCAGAGTGGTCTGCATCCCTCGAGGGGAAGCAGCGGCACCGGCTGTTCAACTCGAACCGGATACCAAATATGTCGATCTGCGCAATGAAGCCAAATCACGCAAAACCGGTGACAATACCATATGGGTGGCTCGCCCGGCGGGAAATGAATTGGTCGTTAAAGGCGCCTGCCGTACCAAAGCCGAGGTGGATGTCGCTTTGGATCGGCCGGGGGCATACTTTGGTTTTGTTCTGGCCGAATTTCTGGCCCGGGAAGGCATTGCCGTTGGGGGCAAGCTGATCGTCGGCTCCCTGCGCGACGCCCAGGGGGAGCTGCCGGCCGATTTCGATATCCTGCTGCGGGAGCGGACCTCGTTAAAAGAAGTCATAGCACGCTGTAATACCGACAGTTTTAATCTCGCGGCGGAGTGTTTGTTTAAAACCCTTGGCGCCCGCTGCGGTGACAGTACCGGCGCTGCGGCCGCCGGGGCTATTTTGCGTCAGGGAAGCTGGGAAACCGGCCGGGACGTCGTCAGCGATTTTTTACGACAGCGGGGCATACCTACCGAAGCATTTAAAATAGATGATGGCTGCGGCCTGAGCCATGATAATCGCCTGACGCCCCGAAGCATAACGACGGTATTGTGTTATATGGCCCGCCATCAGGCCGCACCCATGTACCGCGAGTCAATGGCCCGCGGCGACAGCGGCACGCTCGACCGGCGCAACCGCTTCGCGGACCCGAAGTATCGCGACCGCATCTTCGCCAAAACCGGCTACATCGCCCGGCATCGGGCGCTGAGCGGCTATTGCCAGACCGCCGACGGCCGCTGGCTCGCCTTCAGCATCCTCACCCGCGACGGCGAGTACCACACCACCGGGGTCATCGACGCCGTAGTTAAATACATGATGGACTAAACTCATGGAATCCCGCCGATAACGTTATAGGTTTTCTCGGATAACGTTATGGAACTCCGCCGATAACGTTATGGAAATTCTTGGATAACGTTATGGAGTTCCGCCGATAACGTTATGGAATTTATCAGATAACATTATAGATATTTGCCGATAATTTTATAATCAGTGGTGCACCTTCACCCATGCGCCGGTGCGTTGTGACTGGAACGCCAGTGAGCTTTGGGGGTCCAGTTCACACAGCGAACGCCAGATTCCGGCAGCGGAATCCATCAGGCCCATGCTTTGCAGGGAAATATCCAGGTTGGCTTTGGTGTGGATATGGTCGGCATTGTCGCACTGACGTTCGAAGGCTTCGACGGCCAGGGCGTACTCGATGCGGTCGCAGTACAGAAGGGCCAGTTTGTAATGCAGTTGTGTTTGCTCCTGGCTCAATTGCAGGGAGGCATCCAGTTCCCGCCAGGCGGCGGCGGTGTCGCCTTTTTCCCGCAGCAGCAGGGCCAGTTTCATTTGCGCCAGGGCAAAGGCAGGATTAATTTGTACGGCCTGACGTAAATGCTGCTGAGCTTGATCCGTGCGGCCCTGTCCCCGCAGCAGCAGGGCGCAGCGGTAATGCAGGCCGGCATCATTATCATGTTTCTGACAGGCCTGCTCGTGGCGTTTAAGCTGTTGTAAAAGTATCTGGTCTGGTTCGTTGGTGTCCTGTACGGCAATCAGTTCTCCGGTATTATGTTGCTGCTGCTGGATGAGCCGACGCTGTAAACGCGCCAATTCCGCGAACAAAAGGTTGGTATTTGGCTCCAGTGCGGCGGCCAGACCGAAGGTATCTTCCGCCTGGGCATGTTGTTCCAATCCCAGTTCCGCTCGCGCCAGACCCAGGTAGGCGCTGATTAACCGATCATTAATCTGCATGGCCCGGTTGAAATTGGTGGCGGCATCGTAAAACCGGCCGTAACGCAGATGCTGCGTCCCCAGTTTTACCGCGGCTTCGAGATAGTCCGGATGAAGCCGCAGGGCATGCTGATAATTATCCTGAGCATTGCGGTCCTCTCCCAGCCGGCTATAAAGATCACCTAACCGCACATAAGAATCAGGGAATTCGCCCTGTTCTCGGATAATCTGCTGTAATTGCTCAACGGCGGTTTCCAGCTCTCCGGCCTGCACCAACTCTTCAATTTCGTCATCGTGCAGTTCAAAGTTATCCGGTTCAATGGTCAAGGCTCGCTCGAAGCGTTCTTGCGCCTCATCGTATTCCTGACGGACGAGGTGGCATTGTCCGAGAATCAGGTGTAATCCGACATCTTCGGGCGTGCGTTTTGATAAAATCTGGTATTTCTCAATCACCTTATCCCATTGACCGCGTGCGAAATGAATGGCGGCGGCACGGTATAGAGCCGCCTCGAAGCCGGTTTTATCTATTTGGCAGGCCTTATAATTTTCCTGTGCCAGATTTATTTCCCCCCTGCGTTCGAGGCAATACCCCAGGGCATAAAAAATGCGTGTATCGCTGCCATCCAGTCGGCGTGCCGTATCCAGCAGCTTCAAGGCGTTATCCATGCAGCCCTCCGATGCTAAAATCGCCGCATGTGTCAGTAAGATTTCCGTTGCCTTCGGGTGCAGTTTGCGGCATTGCTGTAGATATCGTTCGGCCTGTTCCGTCATGCCGCTTTGGGCCAAATGCAAGGCCAGCCGCATCATGTTGCCAATGTGTTCCGGATGGGTATCGCAAGCCTGGCGAAGCTGTTTTTCATCCTCCTCACTAAGTAGGGGATTATGGGGCAATACATAGTGAGTTAGCGGGTTTTCCAGTCCTTTGCCAAGCAGTCTAAGTAGGTGATTCATAGTTTTCTCGCTCTTTATGTCTAGGTCGAGGCCAAACAAGCCCTCGACAACATGAGTGGTATCGACGTGCAGGGGTGGCGGCTTAACGAAAAAAGCCTTGATATTAGCACTGAAAATCAAGAAGGGCGTCCCGCAGCCGGTAAAATTGATAGAGGTTGCGCAGCTTATTAAAACCGGCCTGAATTCATAAAAAAATGTTAAAACAGGCAATTTAAGAACGCCGATAATGCCCTTGCCCGAAAGGATAATCTGATTTAAGATAAAATTATCGGACAACCGGATAGCAAAGGGCAGAAAGACATATGGAATCAGATAAATTTGTGCGGGCGGTATTTCCCGGATCGTTTGACCCGATAACCAATGGGCATCTGGATGTTATCAGGCGCGGGGTGAAGATTTTTGATGAGCTGATTGTGGCGGTGGGGGATAGTCCCGCAAAACCGTATCTGTTCAGCGGGACGGACCGATTAACCATGGCGAGGGAACTGGTTAAAGATATTAAAGGCGTCCGGGTGGAGCGGTTTACCGGCCTGACCGTGGAATATGTCAAAAGCTGCCACGCTCAGGTGATTTTGCGGGGAATGCGAAATCTTACCGATGTCCAATACGAATTCCAGTTGGCACTCACCAACCGGGCCGTCGCGGGCGTCGAAACTGTTTTCATTATGACCGCGGAGGAATTCGGGTTTACCAGCGCAAGTTTGATTCGTGAAATTGCCCGCTATGGCGGCGACCTGACGAGATTAGTTCCCGAGACGGTGGGGCGGCGTTTGCAGGAGAAATTTCGGTCGGGAGCGGAATTATAGAGATTTTCAGGAATTTTTATAGCAATGTATGAGTTGCAGGTTGAGCATCGTTTTCACGCCCGGCACGGCGTTCGATTGCCTTCGGGGGGTATCGAACCGCTGCATGACCATGAATGGCGGATAAAAGTGTTCGTGGTTGCGGAGAAACTTGACGAAAACGGTATGGTCATTGATTTCCATGTGCTGCTGAATTTACTTAAAAAGGCGGCCCATTCGCTGGCCCCAACATCCTCGGTTAACGAAACGCCTTTTTTTGCCGGGCGCGGCGCTTCAACCGAGCAAATGGCTTATTTTTTTTACGAATGGCTTACGGAACGCCTGCCCCGGCATGTACGTTTGAAGGCGGTGAGGTTATGGGAAGAACCCGACAGAGCCGCTACCTACTATCCATCCGGACGGGATGATAGAGCGTAATCGGCAAAAGCGTCATTCAAACATTCGGGCTTCGAGTTGACGCCGTTAAAGCCGGCTGCTACTATTTAATGAGGAAAATGGCCAAACGTTCATGTTCGTTTTCCGCCTGTTTTAACGTCAGGAACAGAAATTATGCAATGTCAACGCTGTGATCGACCCGCGACGGTGCATCTGACCGAGATAATTAACGGCAAGAAAATCGAACAGCACTTGTGTGAGCAATGCGCGCAAAAAGAGGGGGTGACGATAACCGCCACCATTCCCTTGACGGAATTTTTATTGAATCAGGTCGGCGAAAAGCAGTCTCAGGCCAAACAGAAACGGGATATGGAATGTCCTTATTGCCATATTACCTGGGGGACATTTCGGCGCACGGGTTTATTAGGCTGTCCGCATGATTACGAAGTGTTTCGGGAGGTCCTCACGCCGCTTCTGGAGCGTGCTCATGATGGCGCTTTAACACATCATGGGCGTTGCCCCCGAAATCGAAACAGCGCCTCTGACCAGATAAAACTGATTCGTTTGCGCGAGGAGCTGAAACAGGCCGTGGATGGGGAGGATTACGAAACCGCGGCCCGTTTGCGTGACGAATTGAAACGCTTGCAGGAATAGTTCATGAGTTTATCAGATTTATACCAGCATGTCGGGTCCTGGATGGACTGCAGCGGTCCCCTGGCGGATATTGTGATTTCCTCACGTATTCGGCTGGCGCGAAATGTGGCGGGTTTTCGATTTTGGGGGCATTCCGATTCGGACCAGAGACTGGAAGTTTTGAATTTTCTCCGGGACCGGATATTGGCGACATCCCTGCGGGAAGACCTTTATTATGTGTCCATGGAAGATATTGGCGGCCTGGAGCGTCAGGTGCTGCAGGAGCGCCAGCTTATCAGCCGCCAGCACGCCCAGGGGGAGGGCGCCCGAGGAGTGGCCATCAGCCGGGACGAATCGCTGACGCTGATGCTGAACGAGGAAGACCATCTGCGCATGCAGATTCTGGCCAGCGGCTTACAACTGACCGAATTGTATGAACGCATCAACAGGGTGGATGATTTATTGGAATCGAATATCAGTTACGCTTTTTCCCCCGAATTGGGGTATTTGACGGCGTGCCCGACCAATGTGGGCACGGGCATTCGTGTTTCCGTGATGCTGCACCTGCCGGCATTGAAGATGACCGGCCGGCTTAATAAATTTTTCCGGGCGGCCAAGGATATGAATCTGGCCGTACGCGGCTTGTTTGGCGAAGGCACCGACCCGGCGGGCGACATGTATCAGCTTTCCAACCAGGTGACCCTGGGCCGATCGGAAGATCAGATCATCCATGACCTTATGGAAAATGCCGTGGTCCCGACGGTGCAATATGAAAGACAGGCCCGGCAGTTTTTGCAGCGCCATCGCAGCACAGCGCTGGACGATAAGATTTTTCGCGCGGTGGGCGTATTGCGGCATGCCCGGATGATCAGTTCGGATGAATGTAAATACCTGCTGAGTTTATTAAGGTTGGGTATTCACCTCGAACGAATTACCGATATTTCTTTGGGGGTTATTAATGAACTGTTTATATTGACCCAGCCGGGCCACTTGCAGCATATGCGCGGTGCAGCGCTGGAGCCGCAGCAGAGGGACATAGCCAGGGCGGAACTGGTGCGGCAATATCTGGGATAACCCGTGGCGCACGAGTAAAATTTAACATATCATATTCATTTTGGGGGATTTGGCGCTTGACGTATCAGACGGGAACTTTTATAGTAACCACCGGAATATTGGTAAATGAGGTAATTCAAGCACCAGATTGGAGGCCGGTAATGAAATACCATGTAAAGAACTTGAAGTTGGCCGATGGCGGCAAGAAGCGGATTCTCTGGGCCGACGGCGACATGCCTGTTTTGCAGCAGGTTCGAGAAAAATTCAGAAAGAACAAACCCTTTAAAGGGATGCGGATGAGCGCGTGTCTGCATGTGACGGCCGAAACCGCCAATTTGGCCCGCACGCTCAAGGAAGGCGGGGCGGACCTGCTTTTATGTGCATCCAATCCGCTCAGTACGCAGGATGACGTGGCGGCTTCGCTGGTCAGGGATTTCGGGATTGCTGTGCATGCAATTAAGGGGGAGGATAACGCCACTTTTTATAAGCACATTAAGGCCGCCATCGACCACAAGCCCCATGTCACCATGGATGATGGCGCAGACCTGGTCAACACCCTGCATACCAAACGCCGCAAAGAGGCCGCCAACATTATCGGTTCGATGGAAGAAACCACCACCGGCGTTATTCGTCTGCGCGCGATGGAAAAAGAAGGCAAGCTGCTGTTTCCGGTGATTGCGGTTAATGACGCCGCCACCAAGAATCTTTTCGACAACCGTTATGGTACGGGCCAATCCACCATGGACGGCATCATCCGGGCGACGGATTTTCTCATGGCGGGCCAGCGGGTGGTGATTGCCGGTTACGGCTGGTGCGGGCGCGGCTGCGCCATGCGGGCGCGCGGCATGGGCGCCAATGTGATTGTTACGGAGATTAATAACATCAAGGCGATTGAAGCGGCGATGGACGGTTTCCTGGTAATGACGATGGCGCAGGCGGCGCCGCTGGGCGACCTGTTTGTGACGCTGACGGGCAACAAGCACGTTCTTCGTCCCGAACACTTCCGCAAGATGAAAGATGGCGCGATTGTCTGCAACAGCGGCCACTTCGACGTTGAAATCGACATCCCCGGCCTCAAGAAACTGGCCAAAAAAGTTCGCGTCGGCGTGCGGAATTTCGTGGATGAATATACCCTTGGCAATAGTCGGCGGATTTATCTTTTGGCCGATGGTCGGCTGATTAATTTATCCGCCGCGGAAGGCCATCCCGCCAGCGTGATGGACATGAGCTTTTCCACGCAGGCTCTGGCCAGCGAATACTGCGTTAAACAAAAAGGCAGACTTGCACGGGGTGTGCATGATGTGCCCGACGAGATCGAACAGACCGTCGCCCGGCTCAAACTCAAGAGCATGGGTCTGACGATTGACAAACTCACTCCTGAACAGGTGAAATATCTGTCCAGCAGCACGGAAGGCACGTGAGTTGCTTATATGGCGAAGTGTAAATCAGCACGGGGACGGGACAAGCGTTTCCGTCCCCGTGTATGTTTATAGAAGACCCGGTGTATTTCATGGTTAACGTATTCGGACAGCGGCGTTACGGTGTTAGCGCCATCGTATTGCCCCTCATGTTTTTGGCAATGGGCTGTGATATGTTTTCGCGGCGTCCGGCGCCGTGTGTTATTGAGCCGGCAGCGCTGACACAGGAACGGAGGGAGGAACCGTATAAGGCTTATGAGCAGTTGCTTCACGAAGTTTTGACGCAAGAGGGGCGCGTGGATTACGCCCGTCTGGCCCGGCAGGAGCAGGCCAAGGGCATTTTGGGATCGTGCATTCAAACGGGTGCGGCCGGTGAACTTGCGGAAAATATCAATGGTTACAATGCCGCGGTGCTTTATGCGGTTTTGGAGCAGTATCCCTTTTTAAGGGTGGATGAAACAGAGTGTGATATTCTGACGGCCAAATTTGAATTATCTTTACCCGCCGCTTCGTCCGGCCGTTTTGTGCTTAGTAAGTTAAAAACTACTTTAGAACAGTCGGATTGGCGGGCGGCGTTTGCTTTAGCCGGACCGCGGCGCGGCGATCCGCCGTTGGCAAAAGACTTCTACACAAAAGATATGCTCGATGAGCAGCTTAACCGTGCGGTGGAACGCTATCTGGGCAGTTGCGCCGGGCTGAAAATCGATCATGCCAATTATCAGGTGTTTTTTGGAGAGCTTATCTGGAATCGCCGGCAGTGGTTTATAGCGGAATATGAACGTCGTTATGGCGCGCCGGGCGTGAGTTTGCTGGCGGCGGTCATGCCCTGGGCCTCGATGAAAACGCAGGAGCAGCTTGCCGATGTGCCCGGCTACCAAGCGGTTTTATTGCCGATGGACTGGCGGCTTAACGACCTGGACCGGCCGGAACTGGAGCCATCCGATAAGGACGAAGAAAATGTTTTTCTGCCTTGCGGCTGTCCGTAGATGGTTTTGGCGTAAAGATAGACGGGAAAAAGGGGGCGGTAAATTATGACTTCATTGCGTGCAGGTATTATCGGTTTGACGTCAGAAGGGCGGTTATTGGCCCAGGAACTTTCCACGGCCGAAGGATATACGTTTGTCGCCGTTGCCGACCGGGAAAAGGATGCGGCCGAAAAAGCCGCCGCCCAGTTCCGCGTGGCGGCCTACGATGACTATCGCCGTATGCTGGTGGAAGTGGAACTGGACGTTTTGTTTCTGGCGGCTCCGGTGTGGCAGCTTGCGGAGGGTATGCCTCTGGCGGTGCAGAATGTGGCCCATATCGTCAAATGCCAACCTTTGGGGCGTAATTTGCCTGAGGCCAAACAGTTTGTGGCTATGATGGACAAGGCCGGCCGTCGTTTTTTCGTTAGCGTACCTTGGCGTTATCTGTCGGCCTATCGTCATGTGAAGGACCTTCTCGACCAGAAAAAGGCAGGCGATGTCTATCTGGTGCAGGCCGAAAGTTTTACGGATTTGTCGTCGCGGCTGGACTGGCGGGGAGACCCTATCCTTGCCGGCGGCGGGGCCTTGCTGCACACGGGATATTGGCTGCTGGATATGCTGATGTGGCTGCTGGGAGCGCCGGAAAAAATCTACGGTTTCAGCACCGCCAAATGCAGCAAGCGGGTATTGCCGCCCTCACGCACCGAAGACGCCGCGGCGCTGTTGTTGCGATTTGCTGAGGGTGTTGCCGGTTCCGTTCATTGCGGCTGGATGGCGGGCCTGGAGCATGAGATGATTCGCATCTTCGGCGCGGAAGGCGTTATTGAGGCAAATTCCTCCTCAGTAAAGTTCCTGAATATCAACGGCGGCGAACGGGAGCGATTTCGCTGCAAAGTTAAAACCCTCGCCCAGGCCCAGGCGGAAGAATTGAAGCACATCGCCTCCTGCATTGCCGATGCACAGATGAAACCCGCCAGTCCGGCGGCCGACCACCTTCCGGTTATCGCGGTCATTGAATCGGCTTACCTCTCGGCGCGCACGCAAATGCCGGAAGCGATGAAAATGTATGACTCCTTGTTTAATGGAGGTCATTCCTAACCTCGTGAAACTCCATTTACTTGATTTTACTCCCGAAATGCTGCGGCAGGCGCTGGCGGATTTACAGCAGCCCGCTTATCGCGCTGAACAAGTGATGGACTGGATCTATCAGCATCGCGCCCGCGACTGGGACGCCATGAGCAATCTGTCAAAACCGTTGCGCACCATGCTGGGGGACCATTATGTCCTTCGAAGCGGCCAAGTCGAGCAATTGCAGCGCGCCGGCGACGATACGATAAAATTCCTTTTACGTTTCCCCGATGGCGCTGCCTGTGAAACGGTGCTTATTCCCGATGAGCCGCGCCAGACGGTATGCGTTTCCAGCCAGGTCGGTTGTCCGGTTCAGTGTGCTTTTTGCGCCAGCGGACAGGGCGGCCTGCAGCGGTCCCTTACCGGCGGGGAAATCGTCGAACAAGTGCTGTGGGCGGCGGATGAGCTGCAAGCCGGCGGCCGCATCAGCAATGTTGTTATCATGGGCATGGGTGAACCGATGCTCAACTATGATGCGGTGATGCAGGCGGTGCGCACCCTCAACGCCGACTGGGGCCTGAATATC
The DNA here is from genome assembly GCA_964578395.1 of uncultured Pirellulales bacterium. Classification (GTDB taxonomy): domain Bacteria; phylum Planctomycetota; class Phycisphaerae; order Sedimentisphaerales; family SM23-30; genus JAFGBA01. The sequence goes on along the minus strand of CAZOCV010000049.1, from coordinate 4,123 downwards.
GGCGCCCGCCACATCACCATCAGTACGGTCGGCGTGCCGGAAGGCATCCGCAGGCTCGCGCAAGAACCGTTGCAGGTGACTCTGGCGGTGAGTCTGCATGCCGCCGATGATGACCTGCGGGGGCGGCTGATTCCCCTCGCCCGGCGCTATAAGCTTGATGAACTTTTTGCCGCTATTAATGATTATTACCAGCAGACGCACCGCGAGGTAACGCTGGAATATGTCCTGCTGGCGGGGGTGAATGATGGTCCGGCCCACGCCGACCGGCTGGCCCGCCGGGCGCAAAGCTCGCGTTGCAATGTCAACTTGATTAATTATAATGAAGTGGCGGCCACGGGTTTTCACGCTGCCGCGGCGGATACGGTAAGCCGGTTTGCCCGGCGGCTGGGCGAGCGAGGCGTTAATGTGCATGTGCGGCGGTCGCGCGGGGCGGATATCGACGCCGCCTGCGGCCAATTGCGGCAACGACAACAAAACCCCAAGGAGCCTGCCGATGCGGAGGATTCCGCGGCAGGATAAAAAAACATGGAAAATAACGTGGAATTGACGCCGCGGCAGGTCGTGGCGGAACTGGATAAATATATCATCGGCCAGGATGAGGCCAAACGCGCTGTCGCTATTGCCGTGCGCAATCGCTGGCGTCGCCAGCAGTTGCCCGATGATATCCGCGACGAGGTCGCTCCCAAGAATATCATCATGGTTGGCCCCACCGGCGTGGGCAAAACCGAAATCGCCCGGCGGCTGGCGGCCCTGATGAACGCCCCGTTTATCAAAATCGAGGCCACCAAGTTTACCGAAGTTGGTTACGTCGGCCGCGATGTCGATAGCATCGTCCGCGACCTGCTCGAACGCGCTATTCACATCCTCCGCGCCGAACAGGCCCAAATCTATGAAGCCGCCGCCCGCAACGCCGCCGAAGAGCGCCTGCTGGATGCCCTGCTGCCCTTGCCGATGACTACGGCCGTCCATACCAGCGATGAGGCCGAACAGGAAGCCCAGCGCCACCAGCGCACCCGCGAAAAACTTCGCCAGCAATTGCAGGCCGGCAGCCTCGAAGATCGCAAAGTCGAAATCAACGTTGAGGAAAAGGCTATGCCCGTCAACATTTTCTCCAATATCGGCCTGGAGCAGATGGAGCCGGAGATGCAGAACTTCTTCGAGCGGATCATGCCTACCCGCACCGCCCGCCGCCGCGCCAGCGTCGCCGAAGCTCGCCAGGTGCTTTTCCAGCAGGAACTCGACAAGTTTATCGATCAGGACATGCTGCTCGCCGAAGCCATCGCCCGCACCGAGCAGAGCGGCATCGTCTTTCTGGATGAAATTGACAAAATCTGCGGCGGCGAAGCGCATGGCCCGGATGTTTCCCGCGAGGGCGTCCAGCGGGACCTGCTGCCGCTGGTGGAAGGCACTACCGTCAACACCCGTCATGGTATGGTGCGGACGGACCATATTCTCTTTATCGGCGCCGGGGCCTTCAGCCGCAACAAACCTTCCGACCTCATGCCCGAACTTCAGGGCCGTTTTCCTATCCGCGTGCAGCTTAAGGACCTCAGCGAAGAGGATTTCGTTCGCATTCTTACCGAGCCGCATAATGCCCTTACCCGCCAGCAGACGGCTCTTTTGGCCACCGATGGCGTGGAACTGACCTTTACGGACGAGGGCGTCAAGGCTCTGGCCGCCAAAGCCTTCGAACTGAACAACACCCAGCAAAACATCGGCGCCCGCCGCCTTTACGCCGTCATGGAAAAAGTCTGCGAGCAGATCAGCTACGACGCCCCGGACGCCGGTGAGAAAAAAGTTATCGTGGACGCCGCCTTCGTCGCCGACCGCCTCGCCCACGCCTCCCGCGATGAAGATTTAAATATCTTCGGCTTCGCCCGGGGCCAAAAGCCTTCTTAAACGGTCGCATATTTTGCCGTCGGCCCGCTGGTCGCTGCCACACAGCGAGACACGTTATATAAAATAGCCCAGGGTGAAAACCCTGGGTTCTTTGCACAGGCTGCTCGATATGCAAGAACCCGCGATTTTCATCGCGGGCTATATATGATGGTAGCGCAAGCGTCCTCGCTTGTGATTTGAAGTGGCTTGGGCGTCTCGCCCAAGATTCAAGAAAAGCCCCCGTGGGACCGCAACCGGTGACGGCTAAGCTTCCTTTCCCGCCTTGTGGCAGCACAAATCTGTCTGATACGGCCGCACAACGGCCTGATATCCGCCGTATTCACGGGCTTATTTTCATTATGCGCTCTCTGCGTTCCGACTTCGTTAATAACTGCGCCGTGACAGGTCCGGCTTCGTTAATAACTACGCCGTGACAAGTCTTTTGCGGCTAATTTCTAAAATGCTGCGGCTAGCGTATAATAATATCCCTTTTATGGCAAGGCCGAAAATCCGAAGCTCCGCCAGCACCCGCCACCCGCCATCGTAATAATAAAAGTATGTCTCCTCGTCATCACCATACACCGTGTTCTTGATCCGCCGTCCCATCGCATCATACGCATATTCGGCCACATCGCAGGTCTGACCATCCACAATTATGACCAGATGTATCGTATTGGCTTGCCTAAATTTCGCAAATATAGTTTTCTTCGCCTCTTATATCTTAAATTATTTTTTGCTTCCATATTCATTCAAGGCATCGCGGATTCGCCTTTATTTTTAATACGCCTGCCAGATAGTAAAAAGAAAACAATGAAGATAACGGAACATAATAATAAATAAACCACATCAAATAAAGATGGATTTTTCAATAATACCTCCAAAAAACATTGTCTCCCATACAAAGATGCCAATTGCAAAGCTGGCATAACGCTCCATCCTAGATATATGAGAATTGGCCAAAGTAATGTAAATGGAATAGGCAAATAAAGTCTTCCATACCAAGCAATAATGCCGAATACAAAAAAATTAATTAAAAATACGCCGCTAATAGCATATACCACCCATTCACCATTTGAATGGATTGGCAAGGAACTCCACAAATTAACAATTAACCACAGGAAAGCAATTAAATATAAAATGCCTTTGTTTTTCATTTCGTAAAATCCTTAATCCACCTTCTTACCTTTATTATCATTACAATATTTCTCGCACTCACTAGTCAAATCGTTTACTAGATCTTGTATATAATCATCATAAGCCTTATTATTAGGACAACTTTCACGCATTCTATCGATAAAATCTTGCATCCAATCTTTGTCGTATAGTCCTATACTGCTATGATCTGGATCATTTGGAACTGAGATACTAGGGGATAAATTGCGGTTCATAGCCTCAAGTTCATCCCACGCCTTTTTGAAATCATCGTAGCTGGCGTATACAATAAGACCATAGTCTCCGCCTTCGATTTCTTCGTAGTCAGTAAAATCGCCACTCGAATCTCGCATCCAACCCAATACCGGTGCACCAAGCCAAGAATCTACTACACCTAAATCATAATCCTCACACTTAACTTCACAATTGCAGCGATATAAGGATTCTTCTACAGTAACACCTCCAAAAGGATTTTTGGGATTTCTTGTATATGTCACTTTTTTAGATTTCGACTTTACTTTACTTTCCCCTGTATATTTACAACGTTCCCCAACCGTATTGGCACGTGTATCAGGCATCCTAGTTCGTGGTGCATCAGGGGATGGAAAGCCATAAGTAGTTCCGGGATATCCGGCGCCGCAACACGGACTAGTGGAGCCTTCCATACAAAACATCTTGCTTACCATACATTGTTTCGGATCGACCCCTGATTTCCCGCCACCATAATTAGAATGAGGAATTAGTCCCAATGTATCAAGACTATAAATCGGGACACTCTTGACGTATTGATACAAATTCATCCCATCCCGATATCCAATCGGATCCCTTGTCAAAAACCGGCCCATCTCGACATCATAGTAGCGGTTCTTGTAGTACATCAGTTCCAAGTCGCCGCCGTCGAGGACATCCAACCTCTGGCCGGTGAAGGCGATGGGCAGGCCATAATGCGACCCGCTCCGGGCGTCGAAATCATCCTCGAACACATGCCGCCGGCCGTAGGCATCATATTCGTACCGCTCCAGTATCCCGCCGCTGAAAGACAGCAGCGCCACCGGGCTGTACAGGTGGTCATGGGCGTAATAATAATCATAGT
>CAZOCV010000048.1:15275-19530 GCA_964578395.1 uncultured Pirellulales bacterium | reverse complement strand
ATCTTCGGCTCAAATTTTCACAACACCGGTCCATCCCCGCCATAGTACAGGATAAAGACCTGTTCATAAATAAAAAAACACCACCCGCCGCTAAAGGCCGCCGACGCCGCTTCGACGATGGGATATGGTTATAAATGCGGAAAGAAATTTCCGCAGGTACTCTATTCTTTTCTGATGACACCGATTTCAAAACCTGTTACTCACGGAGCCGCCAAGGCACGGAGCAGACAATTATTGTTTACGTATTTATCTTCGTGTCTCCGTAACTTTGTGAGAATAATTCTTGATCCGTGTTCCGTCTTCGTCTTCGACTACGCCGTGACAGGTCCGTCTTCGTCTTCGACTACGCCGTGACAAGTTCCGTCTTCGTTGTGCCTGAGGCGGACTACGCCGTGATAAATCGACTACGCCATAATCTTCGATCGGCTTTTCGAGTTAATGGCAAAATAGGCGGTTTTGCGCGATAATATGGGGGGATTGCAAACCCTTGCAGGCCAGGGGAGGCGGATATCGTGGCGGCCCTAAATAATCTTGCAAAATAAAGGGCGGCCCGGTATGATGGCGAATTGTTATGTCGATGAGCCGGAGCCTGCAAGGAATGACAGCGTGACGTTTTACCAAAGGTTCAGGAAAATCCTCAAAGTATCTCGTATGCACCCCCTTATTTTTACAGGAATAATGTATGTTTAATGCGTGTCGTGGTCTGGTCGTATGGGTTTTGTGTTTCGTGGCGAGTTCGGCCGCTTTAGGTCTCAGCGGCAGCGGCACATCGGGCGATCCTTATGTGATTGGCAATCGAACGGACTTTGATGAGTTTTGCGCCACTTCGGCCTACTGGGGCGTCGGCGTCTGTACCCGGCTGGACGCCGATATCGACCTGACCGGCACCACCTACGCCCAATCACCCATTGCCCCGGATACAACCACGGCATCCGGCTTTCAAGGCGTGCCCTACGAGGGACAATTTTATGGCAATGGCCATAGAATCATCGGGATGAAGATTCAAAGCAGCGACAAAAGCTATGTCGGCCTGTTTGGTCATATTGATTCGGGCCTTGTCGAAAAACTCGGTGTCGTCAACTGTTATATTATCCAGACCGGCTCGAGCACACGCTATTCCGGGGGATTGTGCGGTGATCTGTTCCTGGGAACGATAAGCGCCTGCTATTCGACCGGCTATATCAGCGGCGCCGATGAAATCGGCGGTTTGTGCGGCTATTGCAGCGGGGATATCGTGAACAGTTATTCGCTGGCTACCGTCAAAGGCGGCAATGTCGGCGGTCTGATCGGCTCGATCGGCAGTGCCGGAAGCCTCATTAATTGCTATGCCGCGGGCCTGGTCCCTCTACATAACACAACGACGGGCGGGTTAATGGGAAACCTTTATAACAATCCGACGGTAAGCAATTGCTTTTGGGATGTCGAAACGACCACGCAGACCTTCTCGTACATGGGAACCGGCCTGACCAATGACCAGATGCGGACGCCGTCATCCTTTACCGACGCCGGCTGGGATTTTGTCGGGGAGACCGTTAACGGAACATTGGATATATGGACGATGTCGCACGCCTCCGGCAGCACCAATGGTTATCCCATGCTGTGGTGGCAGACGGATGATCCTGACCCGTCATTGACCGGCAGCGGCGTCAGCACCAATCCATTTATCATTGCCGACCGAGCCGATTGGGACGCCTTTTGCGCCAATGCCTATTACTGGGATGACCACATACGGCTGGATGTAAATCTCGATCTGGCCGGCACGACCTACGCCATGGCCCCCGTAGCACCGGATACCGTCACCGGAACCAATCCGGACGTGGAAAATTTTGAGGGGACGCCGTTTTCCGGGCATTTTGACGGCAACGGCCGCTCGATTTCCCATCTGACTATTGTCAGCGGGACAAATTGCCATTTAGGATTGTTCGGATGTATCCAGTATGGAGAGGTTTTTGACCTGACCGTCAGCGATTGTTCGGTAACCGGCAATCTGCGTAATATCGGCGGCTTGTGCGGCGCCAAGCGAACAGACTCCAATATCATCAATTGCCATGTGACTGGAACCATCAGCGGCGGCACGACGTCCCTGAGCCGCAATACCGGCGCTGTGATGGGATACGCGGACTCTGCCGGTCAGACAACCAACTGCACGGCGGATGCCGTCGTTAGCGGGTATCGAAATGTTGGCGTTTTTGTCGGCGAATACTACATTAACGGCTTGGGGGATCTCTCGTATAATTCCTCCAGTGGTTCTGCCTCCGGGACAAACAGTGTCGGCGGATTTTGCGGCGCCAATAATTCCAACATCACCAATTGTTCTTCTGACGCCTCTGCCAGCGGCCAAATCAGCGTCGGCGGATTTTGCGGATTCACCGCGGGGGGCGGTCCCTTTGATTTGACGGTTTTCGGCTGTTATGCAACTGGAAATGTGACGGGTACGGTAAGCCATATTGGCGGCTTTGCCGGTACGAATGAAGGTATTCTGAAAGACTGCTATACAACCAGCAGTGTAACCGCTTATTCCCGCGCCACCGGCCATATCGGCGGGTTTGTCGGCTGGAACTGGAACGGCATCAACATTCGATGCTACTCGGCAGGAAGTCTGTCGGCTGATCCAGGATTGACAACGGTGGCCGGTTTTTGCGGCGTCGGCGCTTTTAGCTCTTTTGAGAATTGCTTCTGGAATACCGAGATCAGCGGAATCCTGGTTGCTTATACCGAGTTAGATGTCCCATATCCGAGTCAAACCGGCATCTGCGTCGGCCTGACCACCGCGCAAATGCAGCAGCAGGCGACCTTCACCGATGCGGGGTGGGATTTTGTCGTTGAGACCGTTAATGGTATTGAAGACACGTGGGCGATGCCCAGCGACGCAAGCAATAATGGTTTCCCGATTCTGGCCTGGGCCAGAGGCTTGTCAGGAAGCGGCACTCTGGCGGACCCATACCTTATCACTTCATTGGCGGACTTTTTATATTATAGTTCCAAACCGGTACTCTGGAACGCTTATGTTCGACTGAACTGTAATCTGGACCTGACCGATGTGTATTATTCCATGGCCCCGATTGCGCCGGATACCGATGATGTAGCCGCCGGTTTTCAAGGCGTTGAATTCACCGGCAATTTCAATGGCAATAACCATCGTATAGTCGGACTCTCAATCAACGGCGAAACGCGGGATTACATTGGTTTATTCGGCTGTATTGGAACCCGCGGAGTGGTCCGGAATCTCGACGTCCGCAACGGTACGCTGAGCGGCTATGATTACCTTGGCGGCTTATGCGGGGACAACAACGGTACGCTGGAAAAGTGTTCGGCGACCGGCGGGATTTCCGGTGGGAGCTACTCCGGCGGTCTGGCCGGCCGTAACGCCGGTACGGTTACCCAATGCTCTGCGCAATGCACCATCTACGGCGCGGATTATACCGGCGGACTGGTTGGACTTAACGCAACCAATGCTGGGATTGATAATTGCTATGCCCTGGGCGTCTGCCATACTACCGATGTGAATACGGGCGGACTGGTTGGTTATAATGATGGGACCATCATCATATGCTATGCCAACTGTGTCATTGACGCCAATGAAGGCCCCTATGGAGCTTTTTGCGGTCTGAAGACCGCTAACGGGGCTATTGGCGGATGCTATTACGATACCGCCTATGGCACGGATAGTTATGCCTTCGGAAGAACCGCCGCTCAGTTTGTCGTTCGCAGCACCTTTGTCGGCTGGGATTTCACCGGCTCGAAAGCAGACGGCAGCTTTGATTACTGGCATATGCCGTTTTGGACCAATCAGAGTCGTCCCATATTGAACTGGCAGATTGATCTGCTGGATATTATTGATAACTGGCTGCAAAATGACAGCCTGTGCGACTTGAACGACGATGCGACGGTCAATCTTCTGGACCTGTCCCTTCATATCAAGGAAACCGGCCAGAATAATTAATCTCTCTGGTGAAATAAAAGCAGGGCCGACGCCATCCATACGATGCTCTTAAAAGCAAGAGCAAAAGCAAAATCAGCATTCCCCGACCCTATCAGCGGTTAAGCTTCTGGTTTAAACGCTACTCAGGAAGGGGTCTGGTGTTTATTCCGCAAAAGTCCCTTCATATCTTCGGCAGTGCCATATTTGTAGAGATACCGATGACGTTCCTGACGCCAGAAATTTTCCGGAATCGGCTGCGCGCCGCCCAGCGCTTGCGCCTGGATATAAATCATGGCGGCTTTTTCCATGAATTGGGCGGCGACCAGGGCTTCG
>CAZOCV010000048.1:5504-15175 GCA_964578395.1 uncultured Pirellulales bacterium | reverse complement strand
CTGGATATAAATCATGGCGGCTTTTTCCATGAATTGGGCGGCGACCAGGGCTTCGCGCAAATCCCTGCCGCCCGTCAGCACGCCATGATTGGCGAGCAGCACCGCACAGGCGTCGGGGCCAATCGCCTCGCAGGCCGCCTGGGCCAGTTCATGATGCTGACAGGCGGTGACATATTTGGCGCAATGAACGTCGCCGCCAATGACCTCCGCCATATCGTCCATAATGACCGGGATGGAGCAATGAGCCGCCGCCGCCACGGAGGCGTAGGGCGAGTGGCTGTGGATGATAGCGCCCAGATCGGAGCGTTTGAGCATTAGCTGGCGATGCATCTCCAGTTCCGATGTGGGAAGCCGCTTTCCTTTGAGAATGTCGCCTTCGAGGGAAATAAGCACAAGGTCTTCCGGGTTTAACTGGTCATATTCCATGCGGGTGGGCGTCAGGAGCAACCCTTCATCCAGCCGCACCGATATATTGCCCCAGGAGCCGATAAAATATCCCAGTTTATCGCGTAGATAAAGGCAGGCGGCGATGACGTCCTGCCGTATCGACAGGGTATCTGCTGTGGCCATATAATTCCCTTTTTTTACTATTGTTTATTGAACGCCTTAACCGTTATTCATCCGTATAAGCGGCGTTTTCATACCATAGCATAGTGATTTATACGATGGATGTAAAATTTAATTGAGCCGACTCAGGCAAAGCCGGCATAGGACCGATAACGTTAGGCGAACCTGGTTTTCGAGGGAACTCGGTTAAATGATGAGCAAGGGGGGTTTTAGCTTGATTTTGTCACGTCAAACGGATATAGTAAAAACTTAGGTCAGGGAGAGCGATAATTGCTTCGGGGAATAGTTTATTTGGCTGACGTTTTTATAAAAGGAAGAGGTATCTATGTCGCGACGGAAGAAACAGATGCAACGGCAGGCAGCGGGGCGATTGGCTCTGGAAAACCTTGAACCGCGGCTGTTGCTGGATGCGACAGCGTATGTGGACTGGCAGGGGACCATGCGGGCCAACGGCGACAATATGTATGACCTGCTAGCCATAGGTTATTTTCGTGATAATGAGTTCTGTGCCGGCGTGGAGGCGGACGCCGAGGGCAATGTCTATATGCTGCTGCAGACGCGGGGGACCAGCGGGCTGGTCCAGGGCGGTTATGACACCAGTTACAACGGCGATCTGGACACAGCGCTGATAAAAATTGACTACGAAGGTAATTATGCCTGGGGTACTTACCTCGGCGGTGAGAAGGAAGATTTCGCCACCGCTATAACCATTGACCCGCAGGGAAACCCTATCGTTGCCGGCTATACTCATTCAATGGATTTCCCCGTTGTCAGTGCTCTGCAGGATGAGATGCGCGGTATGACGAATGGCTATGTCGCCAAATTCAACGGCCGGACGGGCGCTCTGGAATGGTCAACCTACGTCGGTTTTAACTGCTCGGCCCACAGTGTGGCGGCGGGGCCGTCTGGCGATATTGCACTGCTGCTCAGTTCATGGTCTGGCGGCAGCACCACCAATGGACAATATTTCCCCGGATACGATGATGGCTTTGAACCGACACTGGCCGAACAGGCCTATCTGGCCCATATCAGTTCCGGCGGGGGCCTCCAGTCGGCTAAGTTTATTGATAACTATGCCTACTTTACCTACTACACCGACATGGTCATGGACGGCGGCGGCAATGTTTATGTTAGCGGCATGACCGAGGGCTGGGATTATGATATCAATTACTTCCCGCTTTTGGGGGCTTTTGACGGAACCCACGATGATACCGATGAAGCTGTCGTTATGAAATTCGACAGCGGGGGCGATCCCGTCTGGGCGAGTTTTCTGGGCGGAAGCAGCGATGATGGGGCCTATGGCATCTCCATGACGCCGACCGGCGACCTTATCGTGGTGGGTTATACTTCCAGCAGTGACTTTCCCGGATTTGGTCCGGGAGAACTGACCAGTTCAACCGGCGCATTTGTCAGCAAGATTAGTTCCGGTGGAAATCTTTTGTGGTCGGAAAATGTCGGTGCAGGCAACGCCACCTGTGTGGATGTCTCGGCGGCCGGAAGCATTTTTGTCGGCGGCAGGACACACCCCGGTTTTCAAACATATAATGCTTTCAACAATGATGGCAATGTCGAATTCACCGGCTCGGCGTTTCTCAGCAAGCTGACTTCGACCGGTCAGATGGTTTACGCCAGTTATGTCGAGGGCAACTGGTCGGGCGGTCATGCCCACGGTCTGGCGACCGACGCCCAGGGGAATGTCTTTATAGCCGGATGGGCCGCAGGCATCTATACCGGCGGCACGTATAAGGATGGCCACTTCCTGGCCAAGATTGCCGAGGAGCCTTATAAGTGGACTGTGATGGTGTATTCCAACGGTGATAATAACCTCGAAACAACATCGCTGCGGAACCTGATGCAAATGGAGCGGGTCGATCTGGAAACCCTCAGCGATGACACTGTCAAACTCTTTGTGCAGATGGATCGCCACGGCGATTTTGATAATACAACAAGCATTCCGAATATAAATGGGACGCAAACCATCTTCTCGGACACGCGGCGGGGTGAAGTGATTTATGACGGCGATGACGATGTCTATAGCACTCGTCTTGATCCGGTCACGTATATCATTGACGAGGTAACCAGCACCACCGAGGCTGATATGGGAGCCGTTAACCCGCTGCTGGATTTTGTGCAGTGGGCGATGGCGACGGCACCGGCGGAAAAATATGTGCTGGTGCTGCATGACCACGGCGGCGGGCTGGACGGGATGAGTTATGATGAGACGCCCGACAGCAAGCTGACCGTCCGGGAGATGGCGGCGGCGTTTGACCAGTTGCCTTATATCGACGTGCTGGTGTTTGACATGTGCCTGATGCAGATGATGGAAGTCAACGCCGAATTACTGGGCGAAGTGGGCTATGTCGTTGCCGGCGAGGAAGTGACCTACGGCAGCGCCCTCAATTACGACAAATGGCTGGGCTGGCTGGGCAATCATGAAAACGCCACGGCGCAGCAACTGGCCGAAAGCATCTACAGCACCGACTCCAATCCGGTCCTCAGCGTCGTCGATAACAGCAAGATTCCCGCCGTGACAACCAAGCTTAATGATTTCGTCGATTACTGTTTTGCCAGCGCCACCGCCAATGACTGGTCGCTTCTCAAGCAGATTATACCCATCACTCGCCATTATAGAAAAGACTATTTCCGCGATCTGGGCCACTTCATGGAGACGGTGTCGTTCAATAAAGCGCTTTTCAGTAATCCCGCCGGTTTCGATGCAGCGGCCAAAGCGGTGTTTAACGCCGTGGATGCGGCGGTGCTGAAGAACAAGAACGCCTCCGATAAAGATTTCGGCTTATCCATCTACATGGAAGATTCCGGCGTCCATACGTTTTACAATCCCACAGGATACAAGTTCAATGACGAAGCGGAGTCGGCCGGCTCCACCTGGCGGCGATTCCTTTACCGCGTGCATAATTTAGCAACGCCCACGCAGGTCACCGTGGATCCGGGCAATACGCCGACCCAGGCGACGCAAACCGGCGCTCAGGCGGGCGTGCGGCAATCGTTGGAGGCCGATATTGCCTCGGCGAGTGATATCGACTTTTACAGCTTTGCCGCGTCGGCCAATCAGATGGTCAATGTACAGGTTTTTGGCCAGGCCTCGACCGATGGGCTTGACCCGGTGGTGACGCTGTATGCCCCCAATCGCACGACCGTACTGGCTCAAACTGCGGCCAATGATGATGGTTTCGTGGAAATTGCGGCCCAATCCCTGACTCAGACGGGAACCTATTATGTAGCGGTGTCTTCTGCCGGTAACGCCAATCCGCTGGTCCCCGGCGGCGGCGACACCACGGGCGCGTACACTATCGGCCTGCTGGTCGGCAGCGCTGCGCAGGTTCAACCCAACCTCAGTACGGAAACAACCACGGTAGAAATTGGCGAGGCGGAACTGGGTTATATTACGTATATGTCGTTTGAAGTTACCAATACCGGCGGCAGCCCGCTGACCATCAGCGATATTACCCTGTCGAATGGGTCGGTGTTTGCCTGTCCCGGTAATGTTATCCATTTGCCGCTGACGATTGAGCCGGGCGGAATGGTGGATTTGGCCGTCAGCGTCGAGCCGGAAGCCGAAGGGCCGCTCAGCGATGTCATTCACATCATCAGTGATGATCCCGATACCCCCGATCTGGTCGTATCGGTTACCGCTGACGCCGTGGAGCCGCGGCTGGTCATAACTCTCGGGACCGGCGGGGCGTCGCGAGTAAGCTTTACCGATGCCGATGGGACGACGGTAAGCGTTTCGGCGATGAGTATGGGCGGGACTGTGACGTTTACCGGCAGCGATCTGACAATGACCGGGACAAGTTCCGTAGTTATTCGCGGCGATGATGTGGCGCTAGCGTCGCTGGACCTGAACGCGGCCACCAGCGGCATGTTGATGTTCAGCGCATCCGGCGGCGATGGCAAAGGCGAGATCGGCGACATTACCGGCGGTTCGATTCGCATGATGATGGGGCGGGGCATGACCCTCACCGGCAATATCAACTTAACCGGCAGTCTGGGCATGATGATGTGGGGCGACATCGCCGACGGGGCGAGCATCACCACAGCGCAATCGGCCGGCGGCCTGATGGTCATGGCCGGGAGTATCGGCGAGAACGTGACGTTTGACATTGCCGACAAGATTTCGACGATGATGGTTACGTCGTTTGCTTCCGGTTCGGTTGCCGCTACGGAAATCGGCATGGTTATGCCCAGGAGCGGCGCGTTCGGCCCGGACCTGACCGCCCGCACCGGCAAGATCGGCATGGTGATGGCCAACGGCGACATTACCGGCGACTGGTGGGCGGCGGATAAAATCGGCATGGTGATGGCCCGCAGCGGCGCCTTCACCGGCACGGCCCGCGCGGGAACCACCATCGGCATGATGATGATCGGTTCGCTGCAAGGAGCTCTCCTCAGCGCCGTCAATAAACTCGATATGATTAGCGTTTCCGGCGATATTCTCGATTCGTACCTGCTGGCCGGTTATGATATCGGCGCTGACGGCCAACTTGGCGGTGGTGACGATGTACTCGGCGGCGGCGATGTAGGTTCATTATCCGCCGGCGGCACGTTCGCCCGCAGCTATGTCGGCGCGGGCGTATTGCCCAGCGGGCCGTTAACCGAAAGCCTGACCGGTGCGGGTCTGAATTCGGGCTTTACCGGTACGATTGGTTCGGTGCGTTTCAAGAGTATCGACGCCTCTGCCGTCCGCGAATTTGGCCTGTATGCGGCCCAGACGTTTCGGCCAACCCTCAAATCCAGCGGCTTCTTCTTTGCGGGCGTTGTTGGCTGAACGGTCTAATAAACGGCTCATAACAAAATAAGCGGACGAGCTTGGAAATCATGGTCATATCCGGTATGATACCGGCCATGTGTTCGCAAAAGCGTACAAACCGGCCAATGACGCCGCGGCAGGCCATGCTTGGGGTGGTGCGGCGGCTCCATGATGCGGGCTACGAGGCCTTGCTGGCGGGGGGGTGCGTGCGGGATGTGCTGCTGGGACGGCGGCCCCACGATTACGATGTGGCCACCAACGCTACTCCGGCGACCGTAGCGGATCTGTTTCCTCGCAGCCTGACGGTCGGGGTCAGATTTGGCGTGGTTATTGTGCGAATGGGGGGCCGGGCGGTGGAAGTCGCCACCTTTCGCAGCGAGACGGGCTATGCCGATGGGCGGCGGCCGGACCGGGTGGTGTTTACGGATGCCCGGCAGGATGCCCTGCGGCGGGATTTTACCATTAACGGCATGTTCCTCGATCCTCTCCGGGATGAAGTCATTGATTACGTCGGCGGGCGGGAAGACCTTCAAAAAGGCATCATCCGGGCGATAGGCCGGCCGCAGGAGCGTTTCAGCGAGGACCATCTGCGGATGCTGCGGGCGATACGGTTTGCGGCCCGGCTGGGATTCACAATCGACGCGGCGACCTGGCGGGCGATGTGCGAACACGCCAATAAACTCGGCCGCATCAGCGCTGAACGCATCGGCATGGAACTGGAATATATCCTCACCGATCCCGGTCGCGGGCGGGGGGGGCAATTGCTCCTGGAGGCGGGTTTGGCCGGAGCCATTTTTCCCCACGTCGAAATCGGCAGACTGCAATCCGGGCTGAAGGTATTGGAAAAATGGCCCCGGCGCATTGGCTTTGGCCCGGCGCTGGCGGCAATGTTATGTTACGTGGAGCCGGAAAAGGTAAGCCGTGCGTGCCGTTATCTCAAAACCAGCAATGATATCCGCCATCAGGCCATCTGGCTGGTGGAACATCAGGAACAATTACTCCGGTCGATACCGCTGAGCAAAGGGCCTCTGAAAAAATGGCTGGCGCAGCCTTTATTTGAAATACTGGTAACGCTGCTGCGCTGCCGGTTGCACGCCGAGAATCGCTCTCTGGCCGTATTGCGGCAACTGCGGCGGCAGATACGCGACCTGGGCGATGAACCGATAGCCCCGCCGCCGCTGCTGGATGGACACGATCTGATGAAACTGGGTTGTCCCGCCGGGCCGCGGCTGGGTCGGCTGATGGAGGAGTTATATCTGGCCCAACTGGAAAATCACATCACTACACGGCCCCAGGCGCAGCAATGGGCCCAAACCTGGCTCCGGCGGCACTGCGAAAAATACCCAAACGGGAAATTATAGTTGTTGTCGCCAAGCCGCGGATACGCCGCGCCTCAGGCGTGAAAATCCAGTTCGAAGTGATACACGCCTTCGCGGAGCGAACTGGACACTTTAACGCCGGCGTGATGGTTAAACACGGCCTGCATGGGTTTGTTGTCGGTGAGCACTTCGGCGGTGAAACCGGCGATGCCGTTGCGGCGGGCGATGGCGACCAGATGCCGCAGCAAAAAGCCGCCGAGGCCGCGATTCTGCCATTCATCCCGCACGACAAAGGCCACTTCCGCCCGGTTGCTCTTGGGGTCGAGGTAATATCGGCCGACGGCGATAATATCCTCGCCGTGGGCTTCCGGCAGGGTGGCGACAATTGCCACATCGTTGCGATGATCGACGTAGATGAAATCCTGAATCTGTTTCTGCGGCAGCGCCTTCATTTCCTTCATAAAACGATAATACACCGTCTCGCGGCTGAGGGCGTGGAACAATTCCCGCATGCGGCTTTCATCCGTGGGATGAATGGGGCGGAAGGTTATCTGGGTGCCGTCGTTGAGCAGCATGGTGGTGCGCATTTCCGCCGGACCTACGTTGATCTTGCCGGCGATTTCAGCATGTTCGGAACGAACGTATTTTGCGGCGATGGCCTCCTTGAGCAGTTGGGCGCGGTAATCAGGATGGGCGATACTGATCAGCGCCAGCGCCCTTTCCTGAACGCTCTTACCGTGCAGGTAGGCCACGCCGTATTCGGTCACCACGTAATGAACGTCGCCGCGCGTCGTGACCACGCCGGCGCCGGGCGTCAGACGGCAGGCGATACGGCTGACTTTCCCATCCTGAGCCGTACTGGGCAGGGCGATGATGGCCCGGCCGCCGTTGCTGCGCGCAGCCCCGCGGTTGAAATCCACCTGGCCGCCGATACCGCTGAAAAACTTGCTGCCCAGCGAATCGGCGCAAATCTGCCCCGTCAAATCGACCTCCAGCGCTACGTTGATGGCCACCATCTTGTTCTGCTGGCTGATAATGAAAGGATCGTTGATATATTCCGTCGGATGCATCGAAAAGAGGGGATTGTCATTGATGTAATTATAAAGTTTTTCTGTGCCCAGGCAGAAACTGGCGGAAATCTTGCCGCGTTCCAGCGATTTGCGCTGGTTGGTGATGACGCCGGATTCAATCATATCAATGATGGCGTCGGTGAACATCTCGGTATGAATGCCCAGGTCTTTTTTGCTTTTCAGAAATTCCAGCACCGCCTGCGGAATCCGCCCGATGCCCAGTTCCAGAGTGGAGCCGTCTTCGATCAGCGACGCGATATGTTCGCCGATTCGGCGGGTCACATCCGTGGGCGGCAATTCGCTCACTTCCAGCAGGGGCACATCAACGGGAACCAGATAATCAAAATCGGTCACGTGCAGACTGCTGTCGCCGTGAGTGCGGGGCATGCGGGGATTGACCTGCGCGATAACCATCGCGGCGTTCTCGGCGGCGCTTTTGACGATATCGACGCTGATGCCCAGGCTGCACATGCCGCGTTCATCCGGCGGCGTGCACTGAATCAGCGCCACATCGATAGGCAACTGGCCGGAACTGAACAGGTGGGGGATATCGCTGAGGAAAATCGGCGTATAGTCGCCCAGGCCTTCCTGGATTAGGTCGCGTACATTATCGGCGATGAAAAAACTGTTCACGCGAAACGTCTGCGAAAGTTCCCGCGTGGCGTAGGGGGCGCTGCCGTGCGTCAGCAGATGCACAATTTCCGTGTCGGGCAGATCGCCGGCGCGGGCGGTCAGGGCGCTGACCAGTTCCTGCGGTTCAGCGCAGCCGGTGCCGATGAAAACACGCTGCCCGGCGCTAACATTCGACAACGCCTGTGCGGCGGTGACAATCATGTTGGCATAGGTGCTTTGCCAGTTGGGATTATAAGAAATCTTTTTGTCGCTCATAACCTTCCTTTTATTCTAATATCGGCCTTGTGGGCCTTTGCTTGAATGATAATGGACGCTGCCGGGTTATAGCAGTTTGGCGCCCAGCTCCAGATCGAGAGTAATTCGCGCGTCAGCGGCCACCGGTTCCGTGCCTACCGGGCCGACAATAAACGGATTAATGTCCATTTCTATAATCATGGGAAAATCCGTCACCAGTTGGCTAAGCCGCTGTATGCCTTCGGCGATGCCGTCGATATTCACGCTGCGCTGGCCGCGCACGCCTTTGAGCAAGGCGTAACTGCGGGTCGTTTCCAGCATCTGTTTGGCCTCACGGGCGGTCACCGGCGCCAGGTGGAACGTCACGTCTTTCATGACCTCTACGAAAATGCCGCCCAGACCGAACATCAGCATCGGGCCGAACTGCGGGTCGCGGGTCATACCCAGAATAACTTCACGGCCTTTACTGCACATGCGTTCGACATACACCCCTTCGAGATTCGCCTGAGGCATACGCTGCCTGATACGAATCATCATCAGGTCGTAAGCGTCCTGCACCTCGCCGGAATTATTCAGGTTCAGCTTGACGCCGCCCAGGTCCGATTTATGCAGAATGTCGGGCGATACGATTTTCATGGCGACCGGGTAACCGACACGGTCGGCAATGGATACGGCTTCTTCGGCCGTTACCGCCAATTCTCCCGGAGGCACGTTAAAATTATAGGCGCGAAGAATGTCTTTGCCTTTAACCTCACCGATGTTTTTCACTTCACTGCGAATATTCTGTTTGATGATGCGTTCGGCGCGGTGACGGTTGACGGGAAAACGGGTCACGATGCGCGGCGGCCGCTGACGCCAGGCGACATAATTGCACATTGCCCTGAGGGCGGCTACGGCGCGTTCCGGGCTGGGATAATCCGGCAAATTGGACGCCGCCAGCTCCTTGCGGCCGGGCATAACATCCAAACCTCCCATAAAGCTGACCAGCACCGGCTTGGTCCCATTCATACAGCGTGCTATGGCGCGGGCCGTTTCCGCCGCTTCGGTCATGGCCTGCGGCGTTAAAATCACTATAATGGC
>CAZOCV010000048.1:0-5404 GCA_964578395.1 uncultured Pirellulales bacterium | reverse complement strand
ACGAATTCATCGCCGGATCCGATGCTTTCCAGATAACCCACGATAACCTGGGTCTGTTCATCTTCGGCAAACGCCTGAAGGAAGTCGGTTTCGTTTAGGTCCGCCTTATTGCCGATACTGACCATTTTCGCCAACCCCAAATGCCGAAACGCCGCCCAGTCCAGAATGGCCGTAGCCAAGGCTCCGGACTGACTTAAAACACTAATGCCGCTGGGCAGCGGCATCTGTTTGGCAAAAGAAGCATTCATTTTGTGGTGCGTGTTGATAAGACCCAGGCAGTTGGGACCCATCATCCGCACGCCGTGCTTGCGACATAAGGCGGCTAATTCTTTTTCCAGTTTGGCGCCTTCCGCACCAACTTCCTTAAATCCGGCTGTGATAACCGTCACAGCGCCGCACCCCGCCTGAATCGAGCTTTCCAAAGCCGCCTTGACCATGGGGGTAGGGACGGAAACAATACTCAAATCTACCTTCTGACCGAAGGCTTTCAGGTCGGGATAACAGGTTAATCCCAATATTTCATTGGCGGAGGGATTCACCGGGACAATCGTCCCTTTGTAACCGCTGTTTATCAGATTGGCTACAATTTCATATCCGACTTTTCCAGGGGTGCGCGAAGCACCGATTACAGCCACCGTTTGAGGGGTAAATAAAGCTTCCAGCATATTCAATTCCGGTTAAAGCAGGTTAAGGCGTGTGCCGTCATTGCAAAAATACCCATATATTTTGCGGGACTCTGATTGTCAAGAAACATTTCATACCGAATAAGATATTTAATGAATCCCAATGGCCGTTAACCAGTTGCTAAGTGGCTATTTACCATAGTGTTAAGAAAATAAAAAGGAGATGTTTTTTCTATACAGACCATTGACATGTATTTGGTAATGTGATATCAGTTACGCTTTAATAGGGGCGTGTGAACAGGAACCCAAGCCTGCCTAAAGCCGGCGATGAGCGAGGTTGTAACGAATGAGCATGATAAAAGACGCTTTAAGTCGTTTCCTGGCAACAGTTTCGGTAGCGAGCATCGCATTGCTTACGTTTGGATGCGATGGGGATGGCGAGGCTTCCGGCCTGGACGGCGCCCAGCGCCAGGCTCGCGCCAGCAGCGAAATCATTTCCATGACCGATGCGGAACTGGAAAAAGCCATGGAAGCGGATAACGCTGCCCGGCAGAAAGGCGTAGCTGCGAATGTCGCCAACCGTCTGATTGCGACTGACCCGGTTGACCAGCTTCAGCAGGAGCTTACAGAGCTTGGGTCCCAGATTCAGGGGGACGAGGCCCAGCGGCAGGCGGCCCTGGAGCGATTATTAACGTTTAATCAAAATGTCAGCGGGCAAATAACCGGCTTTTTAACGCAGGCCAACGAGACGCGCGATCAACGTCTGGCCAATGCCGTAAAGTTAACTGAGGATGTTTTAAGGGATGATCCGGAAAATCCCGCTGCCGCCTGGCTGTTGGCGACGATTAAGCTTATGCAGGGACGGTTGATGTGGCAGGAGCTAAACAGCCAGTCCGTTGAACTGCAGAAACAATTTCTGGTTCTGTGCCGCCTGGCCAAACAAATCCAGACTGAAAAAATAGTCCAGACCAATCTGGCGCACTATGTGCCCGATGAAGCCATTGTGAAATTGCAGCAGCGGCTGGAAAACGGTGAGTCTCAAGGCTCACCTTCATTAAGAACGCAGCTTGCCGCCGTCAAAGATACTCTGGCCAAACTAAAAGAACAGCGGGAAAAAGTGCAGCAGCTTCGCCAGGAAAACCAGCAGGTTATGGAACAAACCCATAAACAATATATGGAACTGCTTTCTCAGGCGGAAAATCTTCGCGGCCAGGAAAGATTTCAGTTGGAGCAGCAGGCTTATGCCCTGCGCGGCGCCGGGGAAAATGCCGCCCCAACCACTCTGCATGATTATGAAGCCCGCATCGAACAAGCGGATGATGAATTGCGGATGCTGGATACGAAAA
Source organism: uncultured Pirellulales bacterium (assembly GCA_964578395.1). Classification (GTDB taxonomy): domain Bacteria; phylum Planctomycetota; class Phycisphaerae; order Sedimentisphaerales; family SM23-30; genus JAFGBA01. Next base: position 3,435 of record CAZOCV010000048.1, on the reverse strand, counting down.
TCGCTTTACAACAATTAAATCATGATCAGCTTGAGAGCGGTATCGCCGAAATCGAACAGCGTATCACTAATCTGAAAACGGCCGATATCCATAACCAGGTTCGTCTGGGGCTTGATGAAAGCACTTCGCGCCTGGCCGTGTTGAACGAACAATTCGAACAGGAATGGAAAAAATCACTAACGTTTGAACAAAGCTATTCTGATCAGCGATTGGAAACGGTGAATGCTTTTAACGAAGCGGTTAGCGGTTTTTCGCGGGCACAGAAAAATCTTGAAAATCCCCGCCGTCAACAAGCCGACAAAATGATTAAAATGGTTCATGGCGATTTAATGCGCCTTTGGAATCAGGATGCCGCACATTACGATAATGCGGCCATGGTCATGGCGGCACTGGAAACCGCCGCGGTAATGAATGAAGCGGTCAGCAGTCAGCGAGCAACGTTTGAAGCGCAGGCTAATTCTTCGCGCATCAGCGCCGAAAAAGAAGCCGCTCTGGCCGGTGCGGAAGAAAAAACGGAATCTCCGGAAGCACCTTCCTTGCCGGCGGAAGAAGCTCCATTATCGCCTGAAGCTCCTGAACCTGCCGCGCCCGCCGTCCCAGCGGATGCGCCGCCGGCTGATGCCTCATCGCCTGCTCCTGCTGATGTGGAAACGGAACCGGCGCCTTAGCCATGATATCTTCGCCCATGTTTTTAATCCTGGGCTGCACCGCCAGTGGCAAAGGAGCGGTTGCGTTTGAACTCGCCCGGCGTATCGGTGGGGAAATTCTCAGTATAGATTCCATGAAGGTTTATCGCCGCATGGATATCGGAACGGCCAAACCCGGCCTGGAAAAACGCCAGGCCATTAAACATCATTTAATTGATGTTGTTGAACCCTGGGAATCATTCAGTCTGGGTCGCTACGTGGAAATGGCGGACGAAGCCATCTCTGATATGCAGCAGCGAAAATGTCCCATAATCGCGGTGGGGGGGACAGCCATGTATATTCGGGGGTTAATGGAAGGTATTTTCGACGGCCCCCCGGCCGACGCCGCTTTGCGGGATCAGCTAAAAAAGGAAGCCGAAACCATCGGAATTGCCGCTTTACATGAACGCCTAACAAAAGTTGACCCTGAAGCCGCTGGCCGCATCCATTACAATGACCTGAAACGAATCCTCCGTGCCTTGGAGGTATTTGAACTGACCGGCCGACCCATATCATCGTTTCAAACCCAGTTTAAAAGTGGGAATTTACGCCATCCCTGGCGTATCATTGGCCTGCGGCGAGACAAAGACCAGGCCAGCCACAGTATAAACGCACGAGTGAAAAGAATGATTTCTGGGGGTTTAGTTGAAGAAATAAAAAGCTTGTTGTCGGTCCCCCGTGGTTTAAGTAATCAGGCTGCTCAGGCCGTTGGCTATGCCGAAATAATAAAATATTTGAACGGTGGATGCGGCCTGGATGACGCCGTGGAACAAATAAAAATCAACACCCGCCGTCTGGCCAAAAGCCAGCGGACATGGTTCCGCAGCTTTTTGGGTGTAAATTGGTTTGATGTGACGACCGCCGATACGCCGGAAGGCATTGTCAATAGGATATTAGAAGCTCTTCCTGAATAATATATAGATAAACGGCCAGAGTATAAAAACGTAGTCAAAAAACGTTTTGCGGCCTCCCTGCAACGTCCCATAATATATATTATGTTTCACTCATGCAAATCGGAATAATCACTGTAATATCACATAACCTGCTGTATTTAATAGAGATACAAACCATCTCGCTATAAAATGGCTCTTTTAACGACGGTTTTGACACATAAGCTGAACTGCCTTACAATTTCGTTATGATTGGACCCATTAAACTACAACCTGTTTTCAAAGAACGCATTTGGGGAGGCGATGGTTTAGCCCGATTATTTGGCAAACCTATACCTTCCGGCGTAAAAATTGGCGAAAGCTGGGAATTGGCCGACCTGCCAGAAGGCCAAAGCACCGTGGGCAACGGTGACTGGAACGGCCTGACCATGCGGCAGCTTTTCGCCGAACATGGCCGGAAGCTGGGATTCACTGCCGAACAAATCATGGCCCCATTTGGCCTGCTGATAAAATTCCTCGACGCCAACGACATATTAAGCGTCCAGGTTCATCCGGATGCCCAGGCTTGCCAAAAATTTCCCGGCGCAAGGTTAAAAACTGAATGTTGGTATATCCTGAATTCCCGACCGGGAGCTTATATCTATAAAGGTTTAGTTCCGGGTGTAACTCGCGAAAAATTCTCATTAGCCATCAAAAACGGCCATTTAGAAGAATTAATGCAGAAGATTTCGGTAAAATCCGGTGATTTTCATCATTTACCGGCGGGGACGGTACATGCTCTTGGCGCAGGGGTTATGGTGGCGGAAATACAAACGCCTTCGGATACAACTTATCGTGTGTATGACTGGGGCCGCGTCGATAGCTATGGCAAAGGTAGGGAATTACATATTGATCAGGCATTAGCGAGTATTCATTTTAACGCCCCACCGCAGGCAACGTCCGATAACGTAAGCAGGGCGGTCGGACTTCAGCTTTTGTCTGTCGGCCAACAAATCGGCGAGGCCGACCTTTTGCTGGCCTGTGAATATTTCAGTGTGGTAAAGGTTGCCTGCATAAAAACCCAGGAAACAACCCTCGAAAGCGAATTTCCTGTAGTAGCGATTATGCTCAGAGGCCGCGGGCAATTTAATCCGGGAAAAAAAGATTACCTTAGTTACTCATCCGGCGATACCATTCTGTTTCCGAGTAAGGAACGAATTACCATAAACATGCAGGAACCGGGCGAATGCCTGCTTACCTGCCTGGGACCCAAAAAACCAGAATAACCATTTGGCCCGATTTTATAAAAGGTGTCCCCCTGCTATGGCACAGGAACGGCTGCAAAAAATCATGGCGGAAGCCGGCATCGGCAGCCGCCGTCATTGTGAAGAAATGATTCTCGCCGGCGAGGTCAGGGTTAACGGACACAAAGTCGATTCACTGCCGGTGCTGGTGGATGCTCAAACCGATATTATTGTTGTCCGCGGCCGCAAGCTGCACGCCCGCCCCAAAGTATATTTTCTTCTGCATAAACCCAAGCGTGTCGTATGCACCAATGATGACCCCCAGGGCCGCCGCTGCGCCATCGATTTGCTTACGGGCGTCCGGGAGCGCGTTTATCCCGTCGGCCGGCTCGATGCCGACTCCACCGGACTGCTTTTGCTTACCAATGACGGCGAACTGGCCAACCAGCTTACTCATCCTCGTTACGGCGTGCATAAAACCTATCTGGTGCAGATGAACGGACATATCACCGCTGAAGATATCGAACGCCTGAAAAAAGGCATTCATATCAAGCAAGGCAAGGCGTCCATGGAAAATGTGGCCGTTGTTCGGCGCGGCCCCAAAGAGTCGCTGCTGGAAATCACTCTGCGCGAAGG
>CAZOCV010000047.1:0-19661 GCA_964578395.1 uncultured Pirellulales bacterium | reverse complement strand
ACGAGTTAGGCGGCGGCGCGGGGATTATTGTCCCTGGGTGTAAATCGCCTGTATCAGCGACGAGTTCAGCGGCCGGTCATAAATCCGGACGCCATCAATCCGGCCGTCAAAATATTCCGCCCAGCCACCCACCGGATTGTTGACGATACTCAGCGGATTCGTCCCGCCCCAGTATTCCGCCAGATTAGGGGCGTTGTCGCCGTCGGGATCGCCGCTGTCGCTCTGCGATAAATCGCCGAAGTATTGGATTTCCCAATCATCGGCCAAATTGTCTCCATCGGAGTTATTGCGAATTTGAATGCCTTCCAGATAACCCGCAAGAAGCGGATTGTCGCTGCGATACACCTTCAGTGCATAATGCGGCCCGCCGGGAACCGAACTGACCGGAATATGAAAATATCCCTGCGTTACGGCAACGCCGGAGATGGACCAGACGATCTGTCCGCGATTAAGCAATTGCACCTCCAGTAAACCGGAGGTATCCTCGCCCGTTACATTCCAAGCAACCTCCACGAAGGATTGATTTTCCCATACCAGGTCCTCCGCCGGCAGGCTCAGGGCGTAAAAGCTGTCCGGATTCGGCCACCACGTGGCCAGACGCTTTTTATCCGTATAACGGACATCGCATTGAGAATCATAACGCATTCCCATCAGGTTTGATTTGCCGGAAGCGTGGGACGTCACCACGAATTTATCGGAAAGATATCCCCACGTCCCGCCTTCCACTTCACAATGCATCCAGCCGATATTGGGCAGATAGATTTCCGCCCAGCGATGATGCGGATCATCTACAAAAGGAAGTTTGGCTCCCGCCGGCGGATTCACGTCGCCGCGTCGCACCATGGCGCCGCATAATCGCGCCGGAATGCCGGCCGCACGGCATACCGCCACATACGCATAAGCATATTCCGAACAACTGCCGTGACCCTGGCTCAGCACCGTCGGGGCGTCATCCCACGTGCCGTCATTGTTGTAATATAACACGCTCTGGATGTAATCAAATAAAAGATGCGCCATCATCAGCGGATGCGTCTCCCCATGGAGCGCTGCATCGCGTGCGGCCGCCACGGTCGCGTTCGTGGGATAAAACGGGTGCTCGTTGGCCAAATACTCGCTTTGAATCTCCGCGGGGATGGACGCCAGCGTTCCCACGTCATCGGCGCAAATCTCGTAGCGCAATTTCCACGTGCGCACTTTGGCCCGCCACCAGGCACTGCACGTCCCGCCAAAAAGCGGCCAGGTGAAATGATGCTTGAGCACGGTTTGGCCGCGATTATCGGTAACGTAGGAGCCGCCCGATTTATAGGTGAATTCCAGGATTTCCTGGCGGTCCGAATCCTGCGGGACAAGATTGTATATATTGCCAGACACTATGGCTGAAACGTATTCCGCATTTAGCCTTACCTCTCCAACGCCGGGGTCATAGAGGTATTTGGCCGAATGCGGCCCCAACGGCACCACCCGCTTCCCTTCCACCCGTAGGGCATCCGTAACAGCCGCTCCCGCCGCCGCTGCGGCCCCAACGCCCAAAATGAGAGCTAACCCTAGCTGCCTGACGATGTGATTCATGGCTTACCTCCGGTCAACAGGATGTAACCGCTTATATAATATACCATTATGTCAACAATGCTTCGTGGGGGATACCTTGTCCCTTTGCAGAACATAGTCTCTGTATCGGTGTCGATATATTACGGCTTTTCTTACATTGTTGTAACCCTCAATTTGCCGGAAAACATGCCGGAAAACTTGATAGTTCTTCCACCTTCGTGCCTGCCGAAATTATGGTCAGAATTATAAGTCCTGTGAAGCAATCCTACAAATTACGCCAAGGTATTATTTATAGATTTCAGAAAACTTACAGGGGGATAGCTATAGAACCGGGTTATCAGTACTGAAAACACGGTCCTTTACAGAGTCTGGAGGTAACACAAAAAAATTAATTGTATTCCTAAAACGACACAAACTGTTTGAGATTCAATATAACAGCTTTTTACACATATTGCGGAAAAGAATTAATTAACCCCAAAAATGCCATTGATAGGTGTAACAGTATGGGCTTTTTATTGTTTGATGACCTTTTTGTTTCACATAATTGACGATGAATGCCGAATGAAATATAGAATACAGAGAAAGCAATGTTAGCAGCAAATGGAGACGCGCCATGACCTGGCTTGAGGCAGCCCTGGGAAAGTGGGTTGTTAAATATCGGTGGGTGGTTATTATCTCCACCCTGTTTGTGGTCGGCATTGCATCATATGGAATGCGATTGCTAACCGTCAATAATGATACTCGCGTTTTTTTCAGTAAAGACAATCCTCAACTGCAAGCGCTGGAAGTCCTGGAAAACATGTTTTCCAAGAATAATAACGTTTTTTTTGTTCTTGCTCCCCAAAACGGCGATGTTTTCACGCGGGAAACTCTGGCGGTGATTGAGGAGTTCACCGACGCTTGCTGGCAGATACCTTATTCCAGCAGGGTGGATTCCATAAGTAATTTTCAAAATACTCGTGCGGAAGAAGACGACCTTATAGTTGAAAACCTGGTGGAAGATGCTCAAAGCTTATCAGAAGCAAACCTGGAAAGAATAAAGGAAATTGCCCTCTCAGAACCTCTTCTTGTGGATAATCTGATTGCTAAAGCAGGAGATGTGACCGGGGTGCTGGTCACGACGCTTCTTCCCGGGAAATCACTGAAAGAAGTATCTGAAATCACCGCCTTTGCCCGTGATTTAGCGGATGATCTGCACTGCAATAATCCGAACATTGATGTATATTTAACCGGTAGTGTTATTGCGGATAATGCTTTTGGCGAAGCCAGCCAAAAAGATATGATGACTCTTTACCCCCTGATGTTTATGACATTGGTTGTCGTCATTGGAATTACCTTGCGTTCGTTTTGGGGGACACTGGCGACTGTGTGTATCATTATGTTTTCCATGCTGACCGGGCTGGGAGCGGCCGGTTGGCTGGGCATTCGTATAACGGCCGCATCCGTCAATGCCCCTGTCCTTATTCTTACCCTCGCCGTAGCAGACAGCATCCATTTACTGGTTACCATGTTTATGCAGATGCGACAGGGTAAATCAAAACACGAGGCCATTGCTGAAACATTGCGAATCAACCTGCAAGCCGTGTTTCTCACCAGCATTACCACGGCCGTCGGCTTTCTGACCATGAATTTTTCCGATGTTCCTCCGTTTCGAGACTTGGGCAACGTGGTCGCCATAGGCGTAATGGCGGCGTTCTTTTTTTCGATTCTTTTTTTACCAGCACTTATGGCGGTGCTTCCGATTCATGTCAAGCAAGAGAAATACAGTTCAGACCGCCATAGCTTCGGTGGACTGGCGAATTTTATTATACACCAGTACAGGTTCGTTTTCTGGTGCATACTAATGATCGCTCTATTTCTTTCGCTGGGTATTTTACGCATTGAACTGAATGACAATTTACTGGAATATTTTGACGACAGTTACGATTTCAAAAGGGCTACTGATTTTGTAATAGATCACCTTGGGGGATGGGATGTCATCGAGTATTCTCTGGAATCTTCGGAACCAGGCGGTATTAACCATCCTGAGTATTTGGCCACGGTCGAAGCTTTTGTAAACTGGTATCGTCAGCAGGATAATGTTGTTCATGTCAATGCTATTACGGATATCATGAAACGTCTAAATAAAGCCATGCATGGAGACGACGTCGCCTGGTATCGCATTCCCGAACAGCGTGAACTGGCGGCCCAGTATTTGCTGCTCTATGAAATGTCACTGCCGCCGGGACTCGACCTGAACAGCCAAATCAACATCGATAGAACATCAACTCGAATGATTGTCACCCTGAAGAGCCTTTCGGCGACACAGATACGCGAGATGGATCAAAAAGCACGCCAATGGCTCAAGGCGAACGCTCCGGAAAGCATGTACACCTACGGCTCCGGCATTTCGGTGATGTGGGCCCATATAACCAGCCGCAACATCAAAAGCATGCTTTGGGGATCTTTATGGGCGTTATTGTCGATCTCCGCTATTCTGATATTCGCACTCAAGAATATAAAACTTGGCCTGATAAGCCTGGTTCCTAATCTGCTTCCTCCTGTCATAGCTTTTGGCATATGGGGTATATGTGTTGGACAAGTCGGCCTTGGATTGTCGGTAATTGTGTCGATGACCATAGGTATCATTGTCGATGATACGGTGCATTTCCTGATCAAGTACTTACGCGCCCGGCGTGAACACAATTGGGATTCAACCCAGGCCGTTCATTATGCCTTCAATGTCGTCGGCACGGCTATGTGGGTCACAACCGTTGTGCTGGTTGCCGGATTTATGATACTTACCTTCTCCGGCTATAGAATAAATGCCGATATGGGCTGGATGTCAGCGATGATTATAGGTATAGCGTTATTAATGGACTTTATGCTTTTACCCTCGTTACTGTTGATATTTGATAAAAAATCCGTTACTCGTACGGAGTTATCTAAAGAGGAATAATCATGAAACAATCCGTAAAGACCTGCATACTGATTCTGATGCTTTCTACATCATTATACCAACAAACGACGGTGATGGCGGAGACGGCGGAAGAAAAAGGCCTTGCCATAGCGCTGGAGGCTGATAAACGCGATACCGGCTTTAATGACTTCACCGCCGATATGAAGATGATATTGAAGAACAAACATGGCCAGGAAAGTATCCGGGAAATACGCATAAAAACTTTGGAAGTCAAGGATGACGGTGATAAGAGCCTGTCGATATTTGATAATCCTCCGGACGTGAAGGGTACGGCTTTTTTAACCTATACGCATAAGAAGGGTGATGATGACCAATGGCTTTATCTACCGGCCCTAAAGCGAGTTAAAAGAATCAGTTCCCGCAACAAATCCGGTTCTTTCATGGGCAGTGAGTTTTCCTACGAAGATATTACCAGTCAGGAAGTGGAAAAATACACGTATAAATGGATTCGTGATGAAGTGTACGAAGGTAAAGAATGTTTTGTTGTTGAATTATATCCTGTTGACGAAAAATATTCCGGTTATACGCGACAGGTGGTCTGGTACGACAAAGAAGAATACCGTCAGTGGAAAGTCGAATATTACGATCGCAAAAATTCCCTCTTAAAAACCTTAACCATCAAAGGATATAAACAATATCTGGAAAAATACTGGCGACCGGATGAAATGGACATGATTAATCATCAAAACGGTAAAAGCACCCGGATTGTTATGACAAATTATCAATTTCGCACCGGTCTGGAAGATAAGGACTTTGATAATAACAGTTTGAAAAGGGCCAAATGAAAACATCACTTATCACCATTATCACACTGTTAACCCTGGGCCTGATGGATGCCTTGGCGGCCGGAACGGATGATTTTTCCGGTTTTGTGGAAGCGGAAGGCAGGCTATTCTGTAAAGATCCTCTGTTTAATGAACAGGATCGCGATAGTGGTTCCTTAGCCTTCCAACCGGAATATTATCATGAATGGGAAAACGGCAACAGTTTCATCTTCACACCTTTCGCCAGATTGGATAGCGCTGACGCGCGACGGACGCATTTCGACATCCGGGAATTAAATCATCTCTGGCTGGCGGACGAATGGGAACTTCGTCTGGGCGTGGGCAAGGTATTCTGGGGTACGACGGAATTTTTGCACCTCGTGGATATTATCAATCAGACGGACCTCATCGAAAATATCGACGAAGAAGAAAAGCTGGGCCAACCCATGGCTCATTTATCTGTCCCGCGCGAATGGGGTGTCGTCGATATGTTCGTACTGCCCTGGTTTCGCGAACGTACATTCCCGGGCCGAAAAGGTCGCTTGCGGTCCCAGCCGGAAGTCGATATTGATCATGTCCGATACGAAAGCGGAGCCGAGGAACATCATTTGGATTTTGCCTTTCGGTATAGCAACACTGTCGGTGAGTGTGATTTCGGGATTTACCATTTCATGGGCACAGGCCGCGAACCCACCCTTGTACCCGAGTTAAACAAACACGGCAGACCGGTGTTGATCCCGTATTATGAACAAATCAATCAAACCGGCCTGGATGTGCAAATGGTGGCCGGTCAATGGTTATATAAACTCGAAGCCCTATACCGCACCGGGCAAGGCGAGGATTTTTTCGCCGCGGTGGGTGGTTTTGAATATACCTTTGTCGGCCTGGGCGAGACCGGCATGGACCTGGGCGTTATCGGCGAATACGCCTACGACACTCGCGGCGACGATGCGACAACCATTTACCAGAATGACGCTATGATCGGATTTCGTTTGACGCCAAATGACGCCGCCAGCACTGAATTTTTATGCGGTTTGATACAGGATGTGGAAAATTCCTCTCGGGCGATAACCATCGAAGCGAGCCGCCGTATAGGTTCGAACTGGAAAATATCGCTTGAGGCATGGTGCTTCTTTGATGTTCCGGATGATGACCTTTCATATTGTGTTCGCGACGACGATTATCTTCAACTGGTTCTGGCTTACTATTTCTGACCAAAAACAAAGAATCTCTATTTGATGGTATTATGATAATCCTGCAAAGACCTGGCGGATGAGCGGCCGGCTTTTCGGGCGGCGATACCCTTGACCGTGGCCTTGGCGGCTGCCATTGTGGTGATATACGGAATTTTGTATTTGATGGCGGTTTTGCGAATATACGAATCATCCGTCAGGCCTTTTTTGCCCACGGGGGTGTTGATGACCAGTTGTATGGTATTATTCTTGATTTCATCCCCGATGCCGGGCCGGCCCTCATACATTTTCAGAATAAGTTCGCTCTCGACGCCGTTTTCCCGCAAGAACCGCTGCGTGCCTTCGGTCGCCCTGATTTTGAATCCCAGCCGCACAAATTCCCGTGCGACCGCCAGCGCCTGGGGTTTATCTTCATCGGCAATGGTAATCAGCACCGCGCCCTCGCAGGGCAATTGCTGTTTGGCGGCTTCCTGGGCCTTGTAAAACGCCAGGCCAAAGGATTCCGCCATACCCAGCACTTCGCCGGTGGAGCGCATTTCCGGCCCCAGGAGCGGATCGACCTCCGGAAACATATCGAAGGGGAACACGGCTTCCTTGACGCCAAAATGGGGAATAGTTTTATTTTTGAGCTTGAGATCGGAAAGTTTTTTGCCCAGCATAATCTGGGTCGCCAGCCGCGCCATGGGAATATTGCAGACCTTCGAGACCAGAGGCACCGTTCGTGAAGCGCGCGGGTTGGCTTCCAGAATATAAACCTTATCTTTGGCGATGGCGTACTGAATGTTGATCAAGCCGACGACATGCAGCTCGATGGCGATTTTTTTGGTGTATTCGATAATAGTATTAACATGTTTTTCAGGTATGGTGGTGGGCGGTATCACACAGGCGGAATCGCCGGAATGAATGCCGGCCAGCTCGATATGTTCCATCACGGCCGGAACAAAAGCATCCGTGCCGTCGGCGATGGCATCCGCCTCCGCCTCGATGGCGTCTTCCAGAAATTTGTCAATCAGGATAGGCCGTTCCGGAGTCACATCCACAGCGGCCGTTACATATTTTATCAGGGCTTCTTCATCGTGCACGATTTCCATGCCGCGGCCGCCGAGCACATACGAAGGCCTGACGATGAGGGGATAACCGATTCTGCTCGCGATGCCCAGGGCCTGTTCCAGCGAGCTGGCCATATCGGATTCGGTCTGAGGAATTCCCAGTTTTTCCATAATTTTGCGGAAACGGTCGCGATCTTCGGCCAAATCGATGGTGTCGGGCGACGTGCCCAATATCGGCACGCCGGCCTCGGCCAATTCCGCGGCAATATTCAGCGGCGTCTGCCCGCCAAACTGCACAATGACGCCCTGAGGCTTTTCCTTTTCATAAATGCTCAGAACATCCTCGACGGTCAGCGGCTCGAAATAAAGTCGGTCAGAGGTATCATAATCCGTGGAAACGGTTTCCGGATTGCAGTTGACCATGATGGATTCATACTTTTCATCCCGCAGGGCAAACGCTGCGTGAACACAGCAATAATCGAACTCAATGCCCTGGCCGATGCGATTGGGTCCGCCGCCGAGAACCATCACCTTGCGGTTGCCGCTGACGGCGACGTTATCCGGCGCGTTATACGTCGAGTAATAATAAGCCGCGTTCTCGACGCCGCTGACGGGAACCGGCTCCCACGCTTCGACCACGTTGAGTTTGACGCGCTGCTGACGAATCGTCTTTTCCTTGACGTTTAACAGTTTGGCCAGATACTTGTCGGCAAAACCATCCTGCTTGGCCCGACGCAGCAGTTCGTCCGGAAGGGAACGGTTTTTATATTTGAGAATTTCCTCTTCCAGCTCCACCAATTCCTTCATTTGCTCGATAAACCAGCGTTTGATATGGGTGCGGCTGTATAAGTCATCCACACTGGCCCCATGGCGCAGCGCCTCATACATAATGAACTGCCGCTCACTGGTCGGAATGGATAACCGCTGGAGAAGTTCTTCGAGGCTTTTCTGGTGGAAGTCTTTGGCGAACCCCAGGCCGTAGCGGCCGTTTTCCAGGGAGCGAATGGCTTTCTGGAAAGCTTCCTTATAATTTTTCCCGATGCTCATCACTTCGCCGACGGCTCTCATTTGCGTGCCGAGTTCATCTTTGGCGCCGCGGAATTTCTCGAAGGCCCACCGGGCGAATTTCACAACCACGTAATCTCCCCACGGTTCATATTTTTCCAGGGTTCCGCCGCGCCAGTAAGGAATTTCGTCCAGCGTCAGGCCGCCCGCCAGCAGCGACGAAACCAACGCTATCGGGAAACCCGTCGCCTTGCTCGCCAGCGCCGAGGAACGCGACGTGCGCGGATTGATTTCAATTACCACCACGCGGTCGGTTTGGGGATCATGGGCGAACTGGATATTCGTTCCTCCAATCACCTCAATCGCCTCGACAATGTCATAGGAGTATTTTTGCAGGCGTTTTTGCAATGGCGAATCTATGGTGAGCATGGGCGCCGTGCAATATGAATCACCGGTGTGAACGCCCATGGGATCCACGTTTTCGATGAAACAAACCGTAATCATCTGGTTTTTGGCGTCGCGGACCACTTCCAGTTCCAGTTCTTCCCATCCCGCGACGGATTCCTCAACGAGCACCTGTCCCACGAGGCTGGCCGCCAGACCTCTGCCGGCGACCGTGCGCAATTCTTCCACGTTGTACACCAGGCCGCTGCCCGTTCCTCCCATGGTATAAGCCGGCCGGAGCACCACGGGATAGCCCAGTTCCTGCGCAATAGCTTCGGCCTCTTCCACACTGTGCGACGGTTTGCTCCGGGGCATATCGATGCCCAGCCGGTTCATGGTATTTTTAAAAGCGATGCGGTCTTCCCCGCGTTCGATGGCGTCAACATTGACCCCGATGATTTTTACCCCGTATTTTTCCAACACGCCCGTCCGCGCTAGTTCCGACGACAGGTTAAGTCCGGTCTGCCCGCCCAGATTCGGCAGCAGAGCGTCCGGACGTTCTTTTTCGATGATTTCCGTTACGGCCCTGAGGTTCAGCGGCTCGATATAGGTGGCGTCGGCCATACCGGGATCGGTCATAATGGTGGCGGGATTGGAATTGACCAGGACAATCTTATACCCCAGTTTTCGCAATGCTTTACATGCCTGCGTGCCGGAATAATCAAATTCACAGGCCTGACCGATGACAATCGGCCCGCTCCCGATGATCATAACTTTATTGATACCTTGAAGTTTCGGCATCGACGCTTCCTTTCCATATTTTGCACGGCCAGAGAGATGCTCTGGACTATCCGCCGCACCTCGAGCTAAATTGGGGGCCATTACAGCAGTAGGATAAACCTCTGTCAAGGTGTAATTATCTTGATTTTGCCGTAAGTACTGGTAAAATCACGACCTTAGACGTCCAGCGGCGATGTGCGGTTCTTTAACCCATAGCCCTGCTTTTGGTATTTTATACGTGCTCCTCGGAGAAACATGATGGAAAAACCTGTGCGTATCATGCCTTGCCTGGATATGAAAAATGGTCGGGTCGTCAAAGGGATTCATTTTGTTAATATAAACGATGCCGGCGACCCTGTCGCCTGCGCCCAGGCGTATTGTCAGGCCGGAGCCGATGAACTGGCCCTGCTGGATATTACCGCTACCGTCGAAGGGCGTAAAACTCTGCTTGAGGTTGTCCGCCATGTTGCTCAGGCCTGCTCGGTTCCTTTTACGGTAGGTGGAGGAATCAAGGATGTGGCCTCGGCGGCGGCCGTTCTGGATGCGGGCGCGGATAAGATTTCCACCAGCAGCGCCGCTTTTCGCAAACCTGAAGTTATCGCCGAGATGGTCCGCGAATTCGGCCCCGATAAAGTCACGGTGGCAATTGACGTGGACCAAAACCCGGCGCTGCCGTCCGGTTACGAAGTATGGATTGACGGCGGCCGAACCGCTACAGGAAAAGACGCCGTCGAATGGGCCAAACAGATTGATGGTTACGGCGTTAAAGTAATTCTGCCCACCAGCAAAGCCACGGACGGGGCCAAAACAGGTTACGATCTGCCCTTAATCCGAAAACTGAAGAAAACGGTATCCGCTTCCCTTGTCGCCTCCGGCGGGGCCGGGCAAATGGAACATTTTTACGAAGCCGCCGAAGCCGGCGCTACTATCCTGCTGGCCGCTTCCGTTTTTCATTTCCATATCATCGATATTCCGGAATTGAAAAAATATCTGCGCGGCCGCGGCGTGCATGTCGCGTAAAAATTTTAGCCGAATAATGTTCGCCCTTCTCAACCGGGAAAAACATGCACCGGCACATGCAGGGCACTCTGCAAACCCTGTGCCCACTGTTCCAATTGCTCCTGCGGCAATTTGCCAACATGGCTTTCCCTCGGCGGCCGGGCAACCGTAAGTAAATGAATTTCTTTAATAGCGCCGCCCTGGTCAAGTATTTCTTGCAGCCGTTGTTGATAAGCCGCCATTTCTGCTCCATCCGGTCCTTGCCCATCGATACAGGCCAGGAGGGTTTGTATAACGATGGGCCGCCGCTGCGCCGTGACGGCCAGATTATGCAATATCCGCCCAAAGGGAATCGCGGAACGATTGACGTAATGATAATAATCTTCCGTACCCGCATCCAGCTTGGCCCAGATTTCTCCCTGGTGCGCATCAAGAATCGCCAAACCCTCCTGCACCTCCGGCCGGTCCAGCATCGAAGCGTTGGTGATTAACACCAATTTGACCTGCGCTAAACCCAGGTCATTTTTGGTTTGGGCGCAAATTCTGCACGCCGGCAGAAATTCCTTCGCGGCGGTCGGTTCGCCATCGCCGCTTAAAGCGATATCATTTACCCGCCGCCACGCCGGCGCTGCGCTGACGAAGGCTTCCTGTGCAAACAATTCGCCGCTCATTGCCAGGGTTAGCACCTCGTGCAGTTCCCGCCGCAGGGAGCGCTCGAATTCCTCGCTCGATAACGGCGGAAGCGCCGCGGCCGCAGCCGTTCGATGCACCTGGCAGTAACGGCAATTAAAATTACACCGCTGGTCGGGATTCAGATTGACGCCTACGCTCACGCCCCGGCTGCGCCGCGATAACACCGGATATACCAGCCGGTTCGCCCCGAATCGACGGGAATGGTCATATACGGCTTTGGGCGTTTTCGGCATGGTCATAGTCCTATAATGCTAAGGCTTTGGCGTATTTGGTAAGTAAAAGACTTATGATAAAATTTTTCCCATTTACTGGACTCTGCCGCACATGCAGGCATACAATCGGTTGGATATAAAAAAAGTGAAAACCTAAGAGGTTTCCACCCGACACAAGCTCGCAGGAATGTAAGTTGGCTCGCCCATTCTTGCGACGCTCCCCGGCCGGTTGTTTCGGCCGGGTTTTTTTATAGCAACAAAACCCCTCGCGGGCGAATCCTTATTTCATTTGCAACGACGCCAGCGCCGAGGCCGTATCTTCCGCCACGTCGAAAAGCGTATCCAATCCGGTTAAAAGGAATACGCCCCATACCTGTATGGGAATCTGGCACAGGTAAAGCCGATGCTCCCGGTCAATAAGGATTTTACGCAGTTTCAACAGGCGTGAAATATTCGATGAATTCAGAAACTTCACCTGGCTGAAATTTAAAACAACATCTTTTGCTTCACGCTCCAGCCGTTCGGCCAAAGACGTTAATTCATCGGTAAGCTCCGGGTCATTGAGTAAATCAACCACAACGATATCGTCTGACCAGTCCTGAATAGGCATCAGTCAACCTCCATCCATAAAAAATGGATTCATTTAATTCCACGTTCAACACTATCTTCATCGGCAAAAACTGTCAATAAATCAAACGAATAATATCAGGCGGGGACGCTATTAAACGGGTCGCCGGTTATCAAAAAAATACCTGAAATAAACTTGCAATAAGGGCGTTGCCCGTGTAACCTGTTTATATATAATAAGTTACGCAAACCTTATGGAGGAATTTCCTATGCAAATCTCGGGATGGCTAAAATTGGCCCTGGCGATGATGTTTTTCTGGAGCATAGGTTATAAAACGGCCGTCGGACAATCTTCCCGCCTAAACGGGGATTCAGGACAAAATCCAGCGGCCCGACCGACCGACCCCAACGCCCCGGCACGGCTCAACCCGCAAGGCCCCTCCTCTATCGAGCATTTGTTTCCGCCATCGTCCGATGATTCCTCCCTCGATGCTTCACCTGCAATCGCGGCCCCAACCCGCCAGGGCGCTCGCGCACTGCGGGTGGTGGATCAATTTGTCCGCCGGCTGCGGTCCTGCAAAAGTTACTCCTGCCGGGTAACGGATTGCGAAAATATCACGCATAATTCCATCCAGGTGCAGGCCCAAACGTCTTTTACCATCATGTCGCGCCGGCCTGACCGTTTGGCCCTACTCAATCCCAACGGCGCCAGCCTCTGGTCCGGCGCCGAAGGCGTCTTCATGTTTAATCCGCTGACCCGCCAGTTTTCAGCGTCCGGGCCGGTTGCCAATGACCAGCTTTGGATTTCTCCCGAATATAGCGCCGTTATCGAGGATATTCCTTTGCTCAATTTCCTCCTGTCTCCTCCCCAGTGGCAGATGCTGAAAAATCAGCCCCTGGAATGGAACCTGCTGGATGACGAAACCCTCCATAATGTAAACTGCCATCATGTAACCCTGACGTTTAATCGTCTTACGATTCATCTCTGGTTTGAAAGCGAAGGCGATAAGCCTTTGCGCCAGATTGCCGCCGCGATGGACGTTCCGGCAACGGATAAACCTCAAGACGGCATCATCAAATCCGCCGCCCGCTGGACGTTCGACGACTGGAAATTCGATCAGGAACTCGATGAATCGCTGTTTAAAACCACTATTCCTCAGGATGCCTGGCCGGAAAGCCGCAATTTGTTGAGCGGGCAGCCGGCGCCTTTGTTCAGTGCTCCGCTGCTGAACGGCCAGGAAACCTTCGATCTGGCCCGTCACCGCGATAAGCAAATCGTTGTTCTTGATTTCTGGGCGACATGGTGCGGGCCATGCCGGAAGGGATTGCCCATCCTCGACCGTCTGGCGCGCATCTGGAGTAAAGATTCAGTCGCGGTGTATGCCGTCAATGTCAGCGACCGCGACACCGTCGAACAAATTCGGGAATTTATGCAGCAAAATCAGTTACAATTGCCCGTTGTCATCGGCCATGATCCTGAAGTCGGCCAAAAATATCGAGTGAGCGGTATTCCGCAAACGGTCATCATTGGCAAAAACGGCGTCATTCAGCACGTGCATGTCGGCCTCGCCCCCAATATGGGCGAAGTATTGCAAAAACAGGTTGCCGAACTGCTCAAGGGAGGTGAACGCCCCGGCGTTCTGGGCGCGCCTAAGGCGGATGTATCCTGTTCCCAAATGGGTTTTTCCACCGCGGAGCCGGGAAAACCGGCCGCATTCTGGTGCGAGATAACCAACACAGGCCCCGACGCCCTTCCCGCCGAACGGCTGACGCTTAAACTCAAACTCAACAAAAATAAAAATCTGGAAGACACCCACCTCGTGGCGAAACCTCTGGCCGCCGGTGAAACCCTGCGTTACGAAATTCCGCAAGAAACATGGACGTTTATTTTCGCCGCGGATGCCAAAGGTGAAATCGAACTGGTTCTCGATCCGCATAAAACCCTTAACGATGCGAACCGAAAAAATAATCATGTTACAGTTGCCCTGCCCATAAAAGCCCAAAAAACGGAAAAGTGATTTTATCGGTTTACGTCCGATAACAATCCCGATATCAGCGTTACAATCACGCTGACCGGTATGGCCGGATTTGGTATGTCCGATAATTTTTGAAAAATCCGCCTTGCAAGCCTGTTTTATTTGCCCGGACTGCCGAAATATCGTATCTTTTAGTGACGGCTGAAATAACCAGGACTCAGTCGAAATGAGGGCAGTCAGTATGAGAAAACTCTGTGGGCTGATTTTTACAATGTTGTTGGGGTTTTTCGGCGGCGTCATCTGCACGCTGTTGGTGCTCGCTCCCGGCGAGCGCAGCTTATCGGACGCGGTGCGCGACGGCGACCTGCACGCCTGGGCGGACTTTAACCGCGCCGGCGACCGGGTGGAAGCGGCCGGAGACTCCGTCCTTTCCTACGCCTTCAAAATCGGGGAAAAAACTGGCCAATAAGCCCTAAACACTATATATAATAGCCGGCTCCTGCTGCGAAAGAATATGTTCGGAGTACAGCCTGTAGGGAGTTCAGCCTTCAGGCTGGCCGTTTGCTCATATGTGACGCGGGCATCCTTGCCCGCGTTCTTTTGTATCGCCAACAGTATTATTGACGCGAAAAAGGCACGCGGGCTGGAAGCCCACGTCACTGTTAACGGCCAAGCTAAAGCTTGAACTCCAAGCGGGATTTTCACAACTGGAACCAGCTAACATAAGGGCTAATTGCAGTGAAATCCCTTCAACGATATTGTATCATATTCTTTTGGGTTGTTATTCTTTCTGACTTCTGCGGCGGCCAAACCCAAGTTGTTTCCTATATTGCCCCCAAGCCGGAGTGGGATCGGTTCACGGTTTTTGTCTGGCAGTATAAAACCAGCATTCAGCGGGACCGCGTTCTTTACGATGCGGCCGGTTTTCGGGGTTTCGACATCGACCGCGGGGCGGGCAAGGAAGCTATCGCCCGGTACGCCGCGGATAACGGCCTGCTTTATTATGTCGATCATGTCGCCGACAAAGGTTATTTACATCTGACCGAGCGCACGGGGCGAAATGAGATTCTGCGAAAACGAGATGTGCTGGAGCGACCCTGGAGTCTGGCCGACCCACGGACGCACGACGTATTGCGGGAACATATCAGCAAAAATATTGCGGCCATAAAAAATGGCCCGGTGGTTGCTTATGCTTTGGATGATGAACCCAGCGTCGGCGTATTCAATTCGCCCTGCGAGGTGGATGGGTCGGCGGCGTCCGTAGCGGGATATCGCACATGGCTGCGAGAGAAATACACAACCATTGAAAAACTTAACGCCGTCTGGGGAACGCAACTAAAAGATTTTGACCAAGCCAGGCCGGTATCGTTTGAGGAGGTGCGTAAAGACCATCAACGGCCGCCGTTTAAAAATTGGAATCTTTCACGCTGGATGGACTGGCGCAGCTACATGGACAGCCAATTCGCCGATAGTCTGGCCGGTTTGGTAAACTACGCCAATAAACTCGACCCGGCAACGCCCGTGGGTATCGCCGGCGGCCAGCAGCCGGCGCCTTACGGCGGTTACAATTACGCCAAACTATGCTCATCTATGCAGTGGATCGAGGCGTATGATATCGGCGGGACGTGCGAAATTCTGCGTTCATTGTGGGCATGGCCGCAGCGGCGGCCGTATATGCAAACCTGGTTCAGCACCGGCGAGGCGCGGCTGGATCGGTGGTTCCTGTGGTATTATCTGCTGCATGGCAATCGCGGCGTGATTGCCTGGCCGGAAGACAAAAACGGTTCGTGGTTCAAACACAACGGCAATCAACTCGGGCCTTACATCGCCGCTAATGCTGCCACTCTGCGCGAGATACAGGGCGAGGTTTCGCGATTTATTCTCGATGGCGACACCCGTTTCGACGCCGATCCTATCGCGGTGGTGTATTCGCATGGGGCCGTGCAGGCGGGCTGGGTGATGGACGCCGGCGTTCACGGCCGCACCTGGCCCCATCGCTCCAGCAGCATGGATAATAATAACCAGACGGCGGGCATCAATCGTGTGGCGTGGTTCAAGCTGCTTGAAGATTGCGGGTATCAATACACCGTGGTAACCGATGAGCAGGTTGCCGACGGCATTCTGCTGCGGGATAAATATCGCGTGGTGATTTTACCGCGCGTGATTACGCTTTCGACGAAACAGGCCCAGGCGATGGCAGCGTTCGCTCGTGCCGGGGGAACGGTTATCGCGGATTATCTTTGCGGCGTGCTGGATGAAAACGGCGTCGGGCGAACGGGCGGGGTGCTGGATGATTTTTTCGGCGTCCAGCGCGATGAAAGTAAAGGCTATTTCGATGGTAAAACGATTGCGGAAATCAATGCGGAATTTTACCAAAGACCTTTCACGCAGCGATTGAGTTACAAAGGGGCGATTGCCTGGAATAATCTGGTTGTGGCCGAACGCGGCCTGACTGCGAAACAAGCGAAAGCGGCCGCACGGGTCAATGGCGCTGATGTCCTTGTAAAAAATACGATGGGTTCAGGACGCGGGGTGTATCTGAATTTGACGCCGGCGGCTTATTATGATTTGGATACGCGCCTGGGGGATGTCGGCGCGCAATGGCGGCGCGTGATGAGTGATTTGCTGAGCGACGCGGGATTAACGCCGCGCGTGAAAGTTATTGAAATCAGCGGCGCCAATAAAAACCAGCCTGTTGCTTTGACGGAAACGGTGTTTTGGCGGCAGGGCGATGAGGTGGTTATCGGCGTGGTGAAAAATCCCGCCCGCAAGGCAGGCGTCAGCGCCGCCGGCGCCATCGATAAAGTGTTCGGCGCTCCGATGGCGATTGAACTTCGCTTAAGCGAACCTGTTACTCATGTCCGCGATCTGCGCACCGGCGAAACTTTGCCGGAAGGCGATGTTATTGCCGCCGCCTGGGATCCGAGCGAAGCGTTGTTGTTTCAAGTGGTATGGCTGTCTCGGCCATGATTTTTTCCGGATCGGTAAGTAGTTTCTGTTGCGGAAGGACATGCGTTGGGAGTTCAGCCTTCAGGCTGGCCGTTTTTTAGCACCCAAACGTCGTTTTCGATAAGGCCAAGCTGAAGCTTGAACTCCAAACGAGCTTTCCGCAACCGGAGCTAAGGAGGTTGTTTTTGGCGGAAATCAATCATGGGCGGGGACGCCCATGCCACTTCACAGCGCCGGGTTGACCAGCCGGCCCATAAACAGAATGCTGCCGGTGACGTTGTCGCGTATGAGGAAAATAAACGGGTGGTCAGCGCGAAACGTGACCGCGGGTTTGGGCATGGCTTTGGCGGCGACGGCGACGGCGGTGGCGGCGGCGGCTTCGGTGCCGGTCTCGTTGACCTCGACGAACGCCTTATGCACAACATCGGAAATAAATAACTCCCGGTTGTCCGCCATGCCGGAAAAATCGGCCTTCATATCAAACGCATCCGTCATGCCCATCGCCGCGAGCATTTTGGACAAACCCAACGACGATGTCATTTTGAATTTCGGCACAGTGACAATCACTTCCTGGTGCTGAGCATTTTTGAGCCGGTCATGCAGCCAGCCGGGCGAAAATTGTTTTTCCAGTTGGGCCAGACCGTCTTTTTCCCGCGGCAGGACTATCACCATCGCCATGCGTCCGCCTTTATAGGGCAGTTGCAATATCTGGACGGCGTCATCCTCAGCATAATAAAAGTTATTTGTCTGCCGCATGAGTTCGGCGTCCGCGGATTTCTCCGCATTCAACCAGAACGGTTCCGTGCCGGTGCGCTTGGGATCGAATTTATCCACCCATGTGCCCAGAAAATAAATCGCGTTGGTCAAGACCAGCCGCGTTTGGGGCGTGAGTACGCCGGGAGCGATCAAGTCTTTGATTTTGTCGTTGGTCTGCTGCCGGACCCATTGATTAATTATTTCGCGGGCGGCGTCGGTCTGCTTGACGAAATCCACCTGCTGCAAACCGCCGCCGTAATGTTCACCCACCACGTCCAAAAATTCCGACCGGAACTCATAACCTTCCTGCCCCCACAGCGCATTGGCGATGCGCAGTTCATACGGCGCATCTTTGGGCGGCACGCGCAGCGCCTGCGCCAATCGCCCGAACGCCGCCGGCAAGGAATCATCCGGCAAATCAAAGTGCAGCACGTCGGTCATTTGCCTCGCCGTCTCGCCCCGCGCCCCGGCGTAAGTCATCGCCAGCGCCGTCGAAATGCTATACGGCGAGAAAAACAAATTGCCGCCCTGTTGGCTCACCGACGGTTCATCCTTGAGCCGTCCGTAAAGCTCCAGGGCGAAACAGTTGTTGCCTTCAACCAAGGCGCCCGTAATCTCCGGCGGCGGCGACGCCTGCGCAAAAACGGCCAGACCACTCAATAACATCATTGCCGCCAACAGGTTATGTAAATTCATCGCGAAACTCCTTATAAAAGCATCCATTCTTTAGACGTACTAAACGCCTTGCGGTTTACATAATTATAGACCGATTGTTAAATGATATGGCAGCCAGGTTGCACATTTATGCCTTCCGGCCGATGATGGCGACGCCGAGGCGGTCGGCGAGGGCGATGGTTTCGGGCAGGTCGATGATGAGGGTTTTTTCGGCCTGGACGGCAATGGCGGCGCCTTTGTGGCGGTGGATACCTTCAATGGTGCTGCGGCCGATGGTGGGCACGTCGAAACGCATATCCTGACGGGGTTTGGCGACTTTAATCAACGTCCAGCCGCCGCTGCGGCACAATTCACCCGCGCGGGCAATCATGCGGTCGGTGCCTTCAATGGCCTCGACGGCGATGACTTCGCGTTCCTTAACGATAATCGCCTGGCCGATATCCAGATCACCCATTCGCCGGACGATGTCCCAGCCGAACTCGATGTCCTCGAGCACACCCTTGGACGGCTGGCGCTGGGTCATCACGCCCTCGCGGGCCAAATGGTCGCGGCAATAGGTCGTTGAATCCTGCAAAATAATGCCTCCGTGGGCCAATTCATCGGCCAGAGCACATAATAGCGTATCGTTGCGTTTATCTCTACCCCGCAGTCGGCCGTACCAGATGCGAAACGCCCGCCAGTCCGGCAAGTAGGCCGCAATCCGCCAGGGGGTATAAATCCGTTTTTTCGCCACCCGTCCGACCATGATGGTTTCGCGTACGCCATGCTTCAGGAGGCATCGCATCCACCGCCCCGGCCGGGCGACACCCGCCCAGGCAAATTCATCCACGTGGTCGCTCAATTCCGGGTTCGCCTGCCCCCGCAGCCCCACGCATATTACCCGAAATCCCGCCTGCCGTGCCCCATCGGCCACCAGAAACGGCAACCGTCCTTGTCCGGCGATTAATCCCAATACGGCATTCGTCTGGCTCATACCACTCTTTTACATCAAAATGACTGGATTTTCCCGCTTAAATTCTGTTCGTTCCCGTTGCAGAAGGTGGCTTGGGCGTCTCGCCCAAGATTCTGACGGTAAAGCCGCACATGACAAATTATCCATCTTGGTCGGGTACGGCCAAGCCACTTAAGCCGGGTGCCATGCTCACGCTCGCG